>CAMNCV010000102.1 GCA_946534585.1 uncultured Prevotellaceae bacterium | reverse complement strand
CCAGAGGCTGCTTCAGGTGGTAATATAGGAAAGATTAAAGACGGTGACATCATCGTTATTGATATTCCAAGCCGTTCTATCAACGTTAAACTGACGGATGAGGAATTGGCGGCACGTCCACAGCAGCCACTGAAGCGTAAACGTGTGGTGAGCAAAGCTCTGCGTGCTTATGCACAGAGTGTAGCGTCTGCAGATAAGGGCGGTGTAAGAATTATTGATTAAAGGCATAATGTTTAATTCATAATGTGTCAATAAAATTGAAATTATGAATTTTGATTTCTAAATAATGAATTGCAAGATAACTGGTGCAGAAGCACTGATGCTCTCACTGAAAGCAGAGGGCGTAAAAACTATTTTCGGTTATCCTGGGGGGGCTATCATGCCTACCTACGATGCCCTATATGACTATACCCGTGGCGAGAAGAAGGCTTTTGAGCATATTCTCGTTCGCCACGAACAGGCAGCTGCACATGCTGCCGAGGGCTACGCACGCGTAAGCGGCGAGGTTGGTGTTACGCTCGTGACCTCTGGTCCTGGCGTAACCAATACACTGACTGGCGTTGCCGATGCCATGATGGACTCCACACCTATCATCGTGATTGCCGGTCAGGTACAGACCGCCGTACTGGGTAGCGATGCCTTTCAGGAAGTTGACCTTGTTGACGTGGCACAGCCAATCACTAAATGGGCTTACCAGATACGCTCTGCAAAGGATGTGGCATGGGCTGTCAGCCGAGCTTTCTATATAGCAAAGAGTGGTCGTCCAGGTCCAGTTGTGCTTGACTTCACGAAGAATGCACAAACTGAGATAATCGACTATAAACCAGCAAAAGTAGATTTCATACGCAGTTACGTGCCATATCCCGAACCTAAGCAAGAGAAGATTCAAGAGGCTGCTTCACTCATCAATAATGCAAAGAAGCCTCTGGCTCTCGTCGGTCAGGGTGTGGAACTGGGCGGCGCACAGGAGGAGTTACGCACATTCCTTGAGAAAACTGACATTCCTGCTGGTCGCACGCTGATGGGGCTTTCTGCCCTTCCTTCTGACCATCCGCTCAATATGGGTATGCTGGGTATGCACGGCACGTATGCCGTTAACCTCAAGGAGCAGGAGGCCGATGTAATTATAGCCATTGGTATGCGTTTCTCTGACCGTGTGACTGGTGACCTCAGCCGCTATGCAAAGCAGGCAAAGATTATACACCTCGACATTGATCGCTCCGAGATAGACAAATGCGTGAAGACCACAGTAGCAGTAGTAGGCGATTGCAAGGTTACTCTGCCAGCATTGACCAGTCTCTGCCAGAAGGCAGACCATACAGAATGGAAGGATTCCTTTAAGTCACTGCACGAAAAGGAACGCGAGCGCGTAATCATCCCTGCTACACAACCAAAGGAGGGTCCGTTGCTTATGGGCGAGGTAGCGTACAACGTAGCACAGTTATCGCCTGACAATACGGTACTAGTGACCGATGTCGGTCAGAACCAGTTGATGTCGGCTCGTTATTTCAAGTATCTGAAAAATCGCTCTATCGCTACTTCTGGCGGTATGGGTACCATGGGCTATGGTTTGCCAGCTGCCATGGGCGCAACATTTGGTGCACCTGAGCGCACGGTCTGCTGTTTCATGGGAGATGGCGGTCTGCAGATGGTGATACAGGAGTTTGGCACTATCATGGAATACAAGATTCCAGTGAAAATGATACTGCTGAACAACAGTTATCTGGGCAACGTGCGCCAGTGGCAGGATATGTTCTTCAATCGCAAGCAGTCGTTTACCCCTATGACCAATCCTGACTTCAGTCAGATAGCTCATGCATATGGCATAGCCTATCGCAAAGTTGCAGACCGCACTGAGTTGCAGGATGCAATACGCGAGATGCTTTCCACTGACGGTCCTTTCCTGCTTGAGACTGTCATCAAGCCTAATGCCAACGTAGAACCTATGACGGCTCCAGGCAAAGCTATTGACGAGATGCAACTGAACGTAGAGTGCTAATTCACAAATCATAATGCATAATTCATAATTCCTACTGCTGAATTAAGAAAAAGATGAACGATAACGATAATAAACTTTTTACGCTGCAGGTATATACGGAGAACACTGCTGGTATGCTGAGCCAGATTACGGCAGTGTTCACCCGCAGACAGATAAACATTGAGAGCCTTAACGTTTCACCATCGAGCATAAAGGGTGTGCATAAATATACAATCACTGCTTATAGTGATGAGGAGACGATGAAGAAGGTGGTGAAGAGCATAGAGAAGAAGATTGACGTGGTGAAAGCTCATTTCTACACAAATGCCGATCTTTTCCTCGTTGAGGTGGCACTGCTCAAGCTTTCAACTCCGCTGGTGATGCAGGAGCCTGAGATTTCACGCATCATACGTCACGCCAACGCCCGCATTACTGAAGTGAACGATACTTTCTGCATAGTAGTGGCACAAGGTACGACTGATCAGATACTAGAAGTGTTCCATGCAATACGCAACACAAACAAGGATTGCATACTGCAGTTCACTCGTTCAGGACGCATAGCCGTTACACGTAGCTGTCAGGAAGAGGTAAGCACTTTCCTGCATGAGCGTGCGGAGGAAATCTGAATATTCTGTTTTAGAGTGTGAAGAGAAGAGTTTTTCCTAAATTAAGAATGAAGAGTGAAGAATTTGAGTTACATTCGTGTATTGATTAGTTCAATGATATAGTCAGTGGGTAGCTTAAATTCTTCACTCTTTTTCCACTACATCCACTTCACAGTGCAAGTACTTCATTCTTCACTGTTTTTCACTTCGAGTCAAGCGCAACTACTCCGTTCTCATAGTCTTTGCCGGTTCTACTGTTGACACGAAATAACTGGGCAATACAAGCACGGCAACACTGATGAGCAGCGTAGCTACGTTGAGCAACAATATAAGCATCAGGTTAATTTCAACAGGTGCCTCGCTGACATAATATACAGAGGGGTCAAGTTTCACGATACCGAAGCATTTCTGCAATAGGCATAATCCTATGCCCAGCACATTACCAAGCACCAATCCCTTGACAACTATAAACAGTGCAAGCCATCGGAAGGAGCGTCTGACGAGCGCATTACGTGCTCCAAGAGCTTTCAATAATCCTATCATCTGAGCGCGTTCAAGAATGATGATAAGCAATCCGCTAACAATGGTCACTCCTGCCACGCATACCATCAGCGCAAGGATTATCCACACGTTCAGGTCGAGCAACGAAAGCCAAGAGAATGTCTGCGGACTCAACTCATATACCGTCATTGACGATAATGTCCGAGCGTCGCTGTCGGTAGTTTTGTTTATATGGTCTATGACATAATCTGCCACGTGTTCCAGACTATCGAAGTCATTCACCATCAGTTCCAATCCCGATACGTCATATCGTGCGGAGTCTTTGTCAATCGACCAGCCATTCAGCCGGCTTACGGTGTAGAGGTCAGCAAAACAGAACATTTCGTCATACCGCCCCATGTTCGACTGATATATAGCAGCCACCGTTAGAGGGCGTGTCCTTACATCGTCGTCGCCCATGAAGTAGGCTAACACTTTGCTTCCCACACGCAGACGCAGTTTATCAGCCATCGTCTTAGACACCACAAGCTTCTGCGTACTTTTCTCACTACTGAAACAGGGCAACGTGCCATCCACCTTATTCTCTGCAAGGAAAGTCGTGTCGTAGTCTTCACCCACACCCTTCATCATCACACCTAAGAAGTCGGTGTTAGTCTTCAATACTCCCTGCTTCTGCGAGTATCTGCCTACGTGGCGTACTCCTGGGATCTTCTTCAATATCCCTACCAGACTATCGTTAGCATTGACAGCATGACGTTGGTCAGTAGTTTGAAGCGTCATATAGTTTGACACTATGATATGGCTATTGAACCCTACTATCTTATCCCTTACGGCATGCTTGAACCCCAACACTACGCATACAGACACTATCATCACCGCCACGCCCACTGCTACGCCAAGCATAGCAATGCGCACAGCAGGTCGGCTGACGTGACCTTCCGTATCGCTGTGGTATAAGTGTCGTGCAATGTATAAAGGGAGGTTCATGGTTATATAGCTACGCTCAAAGTGAATAGTGAAAAGTTATTATTATTTAATTCTAAAACTTTTCTACCCTACCTGGATATGCCTCCAGAGCCTTGCGTAACACTACGAGTGCACGCTCAAGATCTGGTTTTTTCAGTACGTAGGCTATGCGCACTTGATTCTGTCCTGCCCCTGGTGTGGTGTAGAAACCTGCTCCTGGTGCCATCATCACTGTCTCGCCTTCATAGTCGAATTTTTCCAGACACCAGCGACAGAATTTCTCTGCATCGTCGACAGGCAACTGAGCCATGGTATAGAATGCTCCCATTGGTATCGGAGAATATACGCCTGGTATGCGGTTCAATCCATCGATAAGTACCTTACGTCGCTCCACGTATTCGTCATATACGTCGCGATAGTACTCTTCGGGTGCATCGAGCGATGCCTCTGCTACTATCTGTCCTATCAGTGGTGGCGAGAGTCTTGCCTGACAGAATTTCATCACGGCCTTGCGTATCTCCTCATTCTTCGTAATCAGTGCCCCGATGCGTATGCCACACTCTGAGTAACGCTTTGAAACACTGTCAATTAGCACTGTATTCTGCTCTATGCCCTCAAGGTGACAGACGGAGATGTAGGGACTACCCGTGTAGATATACTCACGATACACCTCGTCAGAAAAGAGGTATAGGTCGTACTTCTTCACCAGATCGCGTATCTGGTTCATCTCGCGGCGTGTATATAAGTAGCCCGTGGGGTTGTTTGGGTTGCATATCATTATGGCACGCGTACGCGAGTTGATGAGTTCCTCGAATTTTTCCACCTTAGGTAGTGAGAACCCCTCGTCAATCGTAGTGGCTATGGTGCGTATCTTTGCCCCTGCCGATATGGCGAACGCCATGTAATTGGCATAGGCTGGTTCAGGCACAATTATCTCATCGCCTGGGTTCAGACACGCCATGAATGCGAAGAGTATGGCCTCGGAACCGCCGCTGGTGATGATGATATCGTCGGGTGTTACGTTGATATTGTATTTTGCGTAATAGCCCACGAGTTTCTCACGATATGAGAGGTAGCCTTGCGATGGGGAATACTCCAGTATCGAGCGGTCTATGCCTTTGAGGGCATCAAGTCCTACCTGTGGTGTAGGCAGGTCTGGCTGACCTATGTTGAGGTGATACACGTGGGTGCCACGTTTTTTGGCGGCAACAGCCAGCGGTGCGAGTTTTCTTATGGGAGATTCGGGCATTTCTACGCCCCGATTGGATATTAGTGGCATGATATATATGCTGTTTCCGACCGTTTTTTGGTCTTTTTTGTTGATTTTAGTTGCAAAGTTACTTATTTTTTTTCAAACAAACAAACCTTTTTCTTTGTATTTATGGGCATTGGAATGAAAAGTGTCATTTTTCTTCGTACACACACATATTTACTTGGTTCTCTGATTGCCCTTTCCCTAATTTCTGAGACATTTTATTCCTTATTTTCATTTGGATAACGCATTTTGGGGCGATAAAAAAAATATTTCAAGCTACAGGAGCTTCAATTTTCGAGCATCAGATGCAATTTCTTGACGATTTGATTCCAATAAAAATGTAATATGATACTGATTGTCTTGTAATCTGCACCTGATTACAGTGCAATCAGATTGCGATTACTGCCTGATTTGATAGCTTTTACTATGAATAATCATAAAAAATTCCCACAAGTTTCATAGAAGCCTGTGGGAATTTTTATGCTATTGTCTTGCTATATTTCAGCAATGCCAGTTTCTATGCCGCGGCAGCAGCAGTGTGGAGCATATCATAGATGCAGCTGCATACACCAAAGAGCAGTATGCCAGCCGTACATACGGCAAGGGTCAGTTTTGTATTGAAATCCATCTTGAATGTTGGCAGAGCCTCGCCTTCGTTGTTGATATACATAGCTTTGACGATGAGTAGGTAGTAGTAGAGTGACACTACCGTGTTGACCAAGGCTATGAATACGATACAGTATGGCCAGAAAGTGAAGCGACCGTCAACAGCTGCAAGGAATACAAAGAACTTTGAGAACATACCAGCAAACGGAGGAATGCCACCCAGAGAGAAGAGTGCCAGCGTCATAAGGAATGCCATCTTCGGGTTCTTCTGATACATGCCATTGTATGCTGCCATATCCGTGCGCCCACCGTTAGCATTCTCTACAGCCGCAATGATGGTGAACACTGCCATGTTGGCCGCAATGTATATCAGCACGTAGTACATAAGTGCAGTGATTGACATCACGTAGTTGCCTCCGATTGCCACGAGCATGATGTATCCAGCCTGAGAGATGGAAGAGAAAGCCATGAAGCGCTTAAGCTCCGTCTGGCGGATTGCCATCAGATTGGCAATGGTGATAGAAAGCACTACGAGTACCATCATGGTAATAGTCCAGTAAGGCATAACTGTCAAGAATACCTTATACAGCAATGTCACGAGCGTGAAAGCTGCCGCACCCTTTGATATTACGCTTAGATAGCCCGTAACCGTGGTTGGAGCTCCCTGATATGTATCTGCTGTCCAGAAGTGGAACGGCACGAGGGAAATCTTGAAGCCCAGTCCGGCAATGAAGAATACCATACCCATGAGTATCATAGGTGTTGCGCTCAGCTGATTACTAAAGTCATCAAAATAGAGTGTTCCCGTAGCACCATAGAGGAATGAAATTCCATAAAGCATCACGCCTGACGAGAATGTAGCCGTAAGTATGAACTTTGCAGCTGCTTCTGCTGAGTCGTTGCGCCACTTGTCAAGTGCTACCATGCAACCCATTGGCACTGATGCCATCTCAAGACCGAGGAAGAACATAAGGAAATCGCCTGCTGACATCATCATAAACATACCGAGCAACGTTGACACCGTGAGCATATAGAACTCACCTTCTGTCAGTTTGGCATCAGTAGTGGCCAGCCAGTTGCGTGACTGCATTACGCAGACGAGCGTGCCAAAAGTCAGGATAGATTTCATCATGTTGGCTGCCGATGTAGCATGATACATTCCGCCAAAGAGCGTTGCCCCTTCACTTCCGCCCCACGGAGTGAAACTAATAATCAGTTGGGCAAGCAACAGCACACACACCAAGGGATTGAACCACTTGCGCTCAGACTGCTTGCTTGTGCAGAAGTCTGCTACGAAGATGATAACCAATATGGCCACCAACATGGCCTCTGGTATCATATATAGGAATTGACCGTAATTCATTTTCTTTGTCGTTTGTTTATTGGTCGTTTACTATTTTGCTAATCACATCGCTGCAAGGTGCTGCAGTATCGGTGCCACACCGTTTTCAATCACATGGCTTGCCCAGAGTGGGAAAGAACCCAGTCCAGCTACGCAAGCAATAAGACAACAAACAGCGAATTTCTCATCCCATGTGGCATCGGTGAGTTCCTCGTAGTGAGGATTTGTAACCTTACCATAGAGAATGAAACCAACCGTACGCAGGATATAAACAGCGGTCACTACGATTGAGGTACATGCTATTATAGTACAGCAACGGTGGAATGTGTCGGCATTCTCAAATGAACCTACAAAGATTGTCATCTCTGCAATGAAGCCCGAGAAGCCTGGCAGACCAAGGTTGGCAAGACCTGCTATGACATAGCCTACGGAGAGGAATGGCATAATCTTCATCAGACCGCCCAGTTCGCGTATGTCACGTGTGTGTGTACGTCCGTATATCATACCGATGAGAGCGAAGAAGAGAGCTGTCATAAGTCCGTGTGAGAGCATCTGCAATATGGCACCAGTACATGACACCTTGGTCATCATAAGCAGCGCAAACAGCACAAGTCCACAGTGGGATACAGATGAGTATGCGTTGATAAACTTTAGGTCTGTCTGTACACAGGCAGAGAAAGCGCCATAGACTACAGAGCACGTAGTAAGGATAAGGAATATCCATGCCAATTCATTAGTAGCTTCTGGCAACAGGAACATTGCGATGCGGAAACAACCATAACCACCAAGCTTCATCAGCACGCCTGCGTGAAGCATTGATACTGACGTAGGGGCACAGCCATGACCGATTGGTGACCATGTATGGAATGGAAACAAAGCACCGAGCACACCGAAGCCAATGAAAACGAATGGGAACAATGCTTTCTGTATATCTACAGGTATGAAACGTGCACCATTGGTTTGATGCGCAATCTCAAGTATGTTCATCGTCTGTGCTCCGCTGAAGAAGTAGATACCTACCAGACCAATGATGATAAGGGCTGAACCTCCCATAAGCATCAAGGTCAATTTCATGGCTGCATACTCCTTCTTGCCTGAGCCCCAGTAGCCTATAAGCAGGTACATAGGGATGAGGGCTACCTCATAGAACATGAACATGGTGAACATGTCGATTGAGATGAAGAAGCCATACACACCTGTTGACAACAGCGTAAACCACATGAAGAATTCCTTCGTCAAGGGCTGGAGTTTCCATGAGGCAAACGTGCCGGTGAAAACGATAATGCTTGATAGCAACAGCATAACGACACTTATGCCATCTACACCTACAGCGTATGCAATATGAAGTGGTGCAAACCATACATGAGAGTATGTGTAGAGCATCTCAGCTGTGTTGCCTGAAGCACGCTGACTGATGAAGTCAATGGTAAGCCATGCACTCAGAGCAACAAGACTTGAGGCGCCTGCTACCATAACACCACGTACCTGTTTGACGTTGCGTGCAGCCCAAAGACCAGCAAGCATCAGTACAGGTATTATTACGAATAATGTTAATATACTCATCTTTTATTCTTTATTTCTGTTTACTATGTTATTTTAAAGACAAATCAAGAGCAATGTCAATGCCACGGCACCGCAGATGAACCATGTAGCATAAGAGCGTACATCGCCGTCCTGTGTGGTACGTATGCTCTCGCCGCCAGCGTTGGCTCCCCATGCGGTGAAGTCGATGAAGCCGTTGATGATGTGCTCGTCGATCCATGCTACGGGATATGAAACGAAGCGGAAGAGAATCTTGTGTGTCACAAACATATAAACCTCGTCCATGTAGAAACGCTTGTATGCCCAGCGGTGAAGACGTGGTGCAAGAGAGTACATCTTGTCTGCGATAGGCTGTGTCTCACCTTTATATATATAGGTAGCGAGTGCTATCGAGCAAATTGCAATAACTGTTGATGTTGCGGCAATCACTGGGTCGAAATGTACCGTATATTGTGTGCCGCTTGCCGTTACGAGTGAACCGAATGATGCCCAATCCCAGTGCAGGAAACCACCGAGTGTGGTGAAGACACCTACACCGATTGTTATAACGCTGAGGAATATGAGTGGGAATGTCATTGTCCAAGGAGCCTCGTGTGGTGTGTGATGAGCGTGCAGTTCCTTGTTCTCTGTGCCCCAGAAGATGCCGTAGTACAGACGGAACATATAGAATGCCGTCATGGCAGCCACTGCTGTCATCCACCATCCGCAGATTGGTGAATAAGCAAAGCATGCAGAGATAATCTCGTCCTTGGAACTGAAGCCAGAGAAGAACGGAATACCTGCGATGGCAAGACACGAGATAAGGAATGTTGCGTGGGTTATAGGCATGTACTTGCGCAGACCACCCATCGTTGACATCTCGTTAGAGTGAACAGCATGTATTATACAACCAGCACCGAGGAACAGACACGCCTTGAACATAGCGTGAGTGAAGAGGTGGAACATTGAAGCCATGTAGCCCAGTGAACCGTGGTTGTCAATAATGCCATGCTCACCATGTCCTGGCAGACATACACCGAGGGCAACCATCATAAATGCTATCTGCGAGATAGTAGAGAAGGCAAGCACACGCTTGATGTCACTCTGTGCGCAGGCTACCGCCGCTGCATAGAAAGCGGTGAAAGCACCTATAACGACAATGATTGACATGTGTTGCGGAGCGTAGTCAATCCACAGAGGGAACATACGTGCAATCTGGAACACACCTGCCACGACCATCGTGGCTGCGTGAATGAGTGCCGATACAGGCGTTGGGCCTTCCATAGCATCTGGCAACCAAATGTGAAGAGGGAACATTGCTGACTTACCGGCACCACCAATAAACATCAGTACGAGTGCAGTAGGAAGTATCAATCCTCCTGCCGCCCATGCCTTGTCAGCATTGCAGAACGTGAACGTGTCTGCTGCTGCACCCGTCACCTCCCCTGCGAATGAGAAGTTGAACGAGCCTGTATAGTATCCAAAGATAAGGATACCAACGAGGAAGAACATATCAGCAAAACGTGTTACTATAAAGGCTTTCTTTGATGCGTGTACGGCTGCCTGCAGCGAGTAGTAGAAACCAATTAGCAGGTAAGAGCTCACACCCACGAGTTCCCAGAACATATACATCTGGAAAATGTTGGTGGCTACCACTAGACCGAGCATTGAGAATGTGAACAAAGAAAGGAATGCGTAGTAACGCTGGAAACCCTTCTCTCCGTGCATATAGCCGAAAGAATAAATATGCACCATCAGCGACACCGTAGAGATTACGATGAGCATCATCACAGCTATAGGGTCAAGCAGTATGCCTAAATCGAAATGCAGTGAACCGAGTGGCAACCACGTGGTGTTATAAGGCACTACCGTTGCAAAGGTGCCGTCAGCCAAGCGATCCATAGAGAAGTACTGATACGCTGTGACGTAACTGAGTATGGTGACAAGTCCAAGAGAACAAGTGCCAATAAGACCTGCAGCCTTATGTGACCAACCCTTTTTGCCTCTGAAATAATCAGTCAAACCGATTATCAAGAACGAAAGCAGAGGCAGAAGAAGTATACCTATTGTATATCCGAATTCCATTTGTTTTCTATTTTTGAGTGTTTAACTGATTTTGATTATAGTTTCATATTCTGTATGCTTGTTACCGAGTCACTGTTAAAGTGGCGGAAAGCATTGATGATGATTGCAATTGCAACTGCACTCTCTGCTGCACTGATACCGATGGAGAAGAGTGTAAAGAACATGCCCTCCATTGCTTCAGGATAGAGCAGACGATTGAATGCAGCAAAGTTGATGTCAACAGCATTGAGCACCAACTCTATACTGACAAGCATTGCAATCATATTGCGACGCGTTACGAAACCAAAGACGCCGATGAAGAAAAGTATCGCGCTAAGCACGAAGAAACATTGTACTGGTACCATACTTATTTATCCTCCTTTTGATTTCGTGAAACTACAAGTCCTCCGATAATACATGCAAGGAGGAACAACGATATAAACTCGAATGGCAACACATACTGATATTTATCAGCACCCATAAGAGTGTTACCAATTGCTTCCATCGGCACTTCAACATCTGCTACTGAGCAAAATTTCTCAAAAAATTCTGACTTCAACTGTGCAACTACTACTGTAACAAAGCCAACGAGTGCTACCAGACTTGCAACCGTCATACGCTTCAAGTCAAGTTTCTCCTTCAGTCCTTGCAGACGACGCTTAGATATGAGCTGAATAGCAAAGATATAAATCATCGTCATACCGCCTGCGTATATGCTGAGCTGGGCTGTACCGAGGAATGTATAGTCAAGTAGGAAATATAGACCTGCGATAGCGAAAAGCACGAAGAGCAGAGCCGTTACGGCACGCATGATACTCTTTGTCATCACAGAGAAGATGGCTGCGCAGATTATCACTGCTGCCAATATAGCGAACATTATTATATTTGCCATCGTTATTTTGCCTCCTCCTTATTATTTATATTATTATTAGTTTCATTAGCCTTTGCAGCTGTTTCATGAGAAGCCATTGTCTCTTCAGCAGTTTTTGCTGCTTCTGCTGTCTTCGCAGCAGCTGCTTCCGCTGCTTTGGCTGCAGCAACTTTTGCATTCTCTGCATACTGTGCCATCTCTTCATCAGAAGGTGCTATATTCAAGTGCTGCTTCAGCGCATCACGGCTAAATACCGCATTCTCAAAATCTTTGACAAATTTGATTGCTCCAAAGTTACAAGCATTAACACACAACTGGCAGAACATACAGTCGCCAAGATCATATTGATAATCCGTAAGAAGTTTCTTTTTCTTACCATCAGCAGTTGTCACCATCTGTGACACAATCTTTATGCTGCCATTAGGACAAGCTTTTTCACACAGCGTACATGCAGTACACTTGTTCTTGCCATTCTCATCATGAGGCATGACAAGCGTGCCGCGATGGCGCTCTGCCACGTGCTGTGTTTTGCGGTTCTCTGGGTATTGCTCGGTTATCTTAGGAGTGACATATTCACCCATCGTGATATCCATACCCGTCAACAGGGTTTTTATTCCTGCCACGACACCGCCGAAATATGAATTTTTCTTTGCCATATCTTATTTCTTATCTGTTTTTACGGCGATGTCAACGCCTACAAGTTTCTGTTCTTTAGCAAATGCCGAGCGGAACTTCAATGCACGCACCATGATAACTGCTGCGATTAAAGCAAAAATCAGTGCCACTACGATGCCAGAATATATCGAACCGACAAGGTCAAATGCCACACAGACGGTCATCAGCACGAGGTTGAATAAAGCCAGTGGCATGAGGTACTTCCACTCTAATTTCAATATCTGATCGATACGAAGACGTGGGAACGTCCACTTAATCCACATCAACAGCCATACTACAGCGAAGGCCTTTCCGAGGAACCATACGATGCCTGGAATATAATCCATCATTGTGTCAAAGCCTTCTATACCAATGTGTATAGGACACCAACCACCAAGGAACATCAAGGTTGTCATGCCTGCAACTATGAACAGATTAAGGAATTCAGCCAGATAGTAGAAACCGAAACCCATACCTGAATACTCAGTGTGATAACCTGCTGTCAATTCTGACTCTGCCTCTGCGAGGTCAAACGGACCACGGTTTGCTTCAGCATTACCAGCGATGAGGAAGATGAAGAATGCTATGATTGCAGGTATATGTCCTTGGAATATCAACCAGCCGAATGGCCCTTGCTGTGCTTCTACGATACCACTTACCTGCATGGTGCCTGTGAGTATCGTTGCAGTGATAAGACACAGTCCCAATGACATTTCATAGGATATCATCTGTACTGCACCACGCATGGCAGATACCACGCCATATTTGTTGTTGGAAGACCATCCAGCAAGGAACACGCCTATTACGCCAATAGCACTCAAGGCAGTATAAAGGAATATGCCTACGTTGAAATCAAGCACGATGGCACCTTTGTTCCATGGTAGAAAAGAGAAAGCACCTATCGAACCCATTATCACAAGTATAGGGGCGAGTGCATAAAGTAACTTGTCGGCCTTATCAACAAAGAAAATCTCCTTGATGAGCATCTTCAGCACATCGGCAAACACCTGTAGCAATCCCCACGGCCCTACACGCATAGGACCAAGACGGCACTGGAAATAGGCACAGACCTTGCGCTCCATGAATATAAGTGCTATTGCAAGCAGGGCATATCCCACAATGATGAGCAGTCCTACAAGCACGCACTCAATGGTAAGCACTAACCACTCTGGTACTTCAAACAATCCGAAGCCCGTAAGCAGCATTTCGTGCAACCATGTTGTTACTATTGAAAAATCAAACATTGTAAAAAACGATTTTTAAGTTTTGAGTTGTGAATTATTAGTTTACAGTTGGAAGTATTCTCATAACTTATAACTAATAACTTCAAGCATAGTGAGACTATCGGTCAATATCAGGTATGATATAGTCAAGACCTGCACCTACGGCAATAAGGTCTGCGATCTTTGTACCACGCAACATCTCATCGAGAGCACCTACAAGCGACAGAGCCATCGGACGCAGTTTCATACGGAATGGCGACTTGTCTCCACGAGAGTCAAGATAAACTCCAAATTCACCGCTCGTACCCTCAACAGCATAGTACCACTGTCCTTCCGGGCACTTGATGATAGGCTTCTGCTTGATATAATAATCGCCTTCCGGTATATTGTCAATAAGTTGCTCGATTATCTTAATCGACTGCTCAATCTCCTTCACACGCATATAGTAACGATCCTGAGCATCGCCATTATCAAGTATAATCTGTTCCCACTCTACCTTGTCATACATATCGTATGGGTAGTTCTTGCGAATATCATTAGCCCACTGGGAGGCACGTCCGTTGGAACCGCTTACACCATAGTCGATACACTGTTCCTTCGTGAAAACGCCCACACCTTCGAGACGTTGATGAGTTATGACATTCTCTCCGAATACGTTCATATACTCAGCAAGTTTTGGCTTCAGATATGCACAGAGTTTCTTCACGTTCTCCTGAAAATTCTCATCAATGTCAGCCTGCAAACCACCAATACGATAGTAATTCTGGATTAGTCGGCCACCAGTTGTTTCTTCCATGGCATTGAGTACGTACTCACGGTCACGCATACAGTAGAGGAAAGCTGTCAGAGCGCCCAAGTCCTGAGCGTAGCAGCCAAGGAACAGCAGATGTCCGTCAATACGCTGCAACTCATCCATTATCGTACGGATGGTCTTGATGCGGTCATTCAATTCTATGCCAAGCGCTTCCTCGATGACTCCACAGATAGCATGACGGTTCATCATGGCTGACAGATAGTTAAGACGATCGGTCATAGCCAATGTCTGAGGATATGTCAAATCTTCAAACATTTTCTCTATACCACGATGTATATATCCCAGATGAGGATATATCTTCTTTACAGTCTCACCATCAAGTATGGTTTCAAGACGAAGCACACCATGGGTAGAAGGATGCTGCGGACCTATATTGATTACAAAGTCATCCTCTTTAAACAGCGGAACTTTCTTCTCTACAATGTTACCTTCTGCATCGAGCGAATACTGCGAAGTCTCACTGACCTCAACATCGTCCTCAAGCGAATAGCCTTCCTTTGCTTGGAAATCTTTACGGAAAGGATAGCCTTCAAAGTCATTGCGTAGGAACAGACGACGCATATCTTTATGACCAAGGAATTTAATTCCATAGAAATCAAACACCTCACGCTCCAGCAAATCAGCAGTTTTCCAAAGGTTCGAGACCGTGTCGATGACATAGTCATCACCCTTTTTCTCTGCCATTGTCTTGACAGAAATACGCTCATGCGTGTCAGTGTTCTCAATTATATAGATACACCCGAGCTGTCCTTCGCCAAAGTCCTCACCAATTATAGTAACGAGGTAGTCGAAATGCTTCTCGACACGGAGTTTTGCCATCTCTTTGGCAAACTCACTGAAAGAATATTCTATATTATTCAGTTTCATTTCGTCTGTCCCTCCTTACTTAAAAGTATCATTTATTTCCTTCTTTACTGCCTTGACACAGGTGTCAACACCTTGCTTCATCTCTGCAATAAATTTCTTTGGAATATCTTTTATCACTAATGGATTGGGGTTCTTCTGCTTCTTGTTTACTCCACCAAAGAACTTCTCCACTTTCACCTTACGCTGCAACTGCATCATACCATAGAGTATTGCTTCAGGGCGTGGAGGACATCCTGGAATATAAACATCTACTGGAAGGAACTCATCAATCCCACGTACTACGTGGTAACTTTGCTTAAACGGACCACCAGAGATTGCGCAGCCACCGACAGCAATAACATACTTCGGCTCAGCCATCTCGTCGTAAAGACGTTTAAGCACCGGAGCCATCTTGTGAGTGATAGTACCTGCACACATAATAAGATCGGCCTGTCGCGGAGAGTTACGTGTAACCTCGAAGCCAAAGCGTGCGAAATCATAACGAGCGCAACCGCAAGCCATAAATTCAATACCACAACATGAAGTTGCGAATGTCAGTGACCACAAAGAGTTAGAGCGTCCCCAGTTGATAAGAGAATCAAGATTTCCTAAAATGACATTAACGCCACCTTCGTTCAACTCGTTGATAATTTTCTCCAGAGACTCGTTGTCTTTCCACTCTTCATAGGGAATGCTCTTAATAGAAGGCTTTCTTATTTCCATTCCAAAGCCCCCTTTCTCCAGGCATAAGCCAGGCCAAATACTAGTACCAGCATAAAAAATCCGATGCTAAACAATGCCATGGTACCGAAATTCTTAACTACCACAGCCCATGGATAGAGGAATACTGTCTCCACATCGAACATAAGGAAAAGAATGGCAAAAAGATAGTATCCAACGTGCATTGGCAACCATGAAGTCCCACGCGTAGGAATACCACATTCAAAAGGCTCACCCTTCACCTTATTATACGTACGCGGTCCAAGCAGTTTTGCCATAATATAGGCAGCCACTACCAAGAAAACAGCCGTCACGATAACGGTGATAAACAAAGTGAAATACATAAAAATTAGTGTGTATTTTAATGATGAATTTTCGAAAATGCGAGCGCAAAATTACAAAAAAATATTAACATACCAAAATCTAATCACCCAAATTTAGGTGAGCCGCTCAATATTCTTAATATTTGCAAAGTAAGGTTTACACTTTTATTATACTTATTAAATACCATATTTACAGAGGCATTTAGTTATAAAAACAACAGGACAAGAGAAAATAACATTTTGACAACAAAACCTACTTATTTTTTACAAAAAGTAAGCAAAAGAATAAAAATTACATGTTTTTGTGATTTATTTGCTATTTTTCTTGGTTGAATGAAAAAATATTTGTAATTTTGCATCGTCTTAAGAAAAAAAGTCGTTTTGTAATAAATCGACACATTATAAACTTAATAAAAAAGGTAAAAGAAAATGAACGCACAGAAAGTGATTGAGAACCTCAAGATGAGATTCCCCAACGAGCCAGAGTACATTCAGGCCGTTTCACAGGTACTCCCAACTATTGAGGAGGAGTACAACAAGCACCCAGAGTTTGAGAAGGCAAACCTTATTGAGCGCCTTTGCATTCCTGATCGTGTAATCGAGTTCCGCGTTTCTTGGGTTGACGACAAGGGTAACGTACAGACCAACATGGGTTATCGTATACAGCACAACAACGTGATTGGCCCTTACAAAGGCGGTATCCGTTTCCACAAGAGTGTGAACCTCGGTATCCTGAAGTTCCTCGCTTTCGAG
>CAMNCV010000101.1 GCA_946534585.1 uncultured Prevotellaceae bacterium | reverse complement strand
TTTACATAATCATACCAAGTAGGATTACCATACCATTCCTTACACTTAGCAATCAAGTCTTCTATAGAGTTAATACCAGCCTCCGCGAACACTTCATCGTTCTCCGCAAAGATAGTAAACTTAATCTTACACTCTGACGGACAATAAAGTGGATTCTTATCACGGTCTGTAGGCTTTGTCTCAGCAAGTTTGAACACTCTGTCTTTCTTTTCCACAGACAAGTCAATGTCCAGTCCTGTAAGCTTCAACGCCTCTGAGAAGATACGGAAGTTCTTATCTGTAGCAAGCTGCTCTGCTATCAGTCTGTCCTCACGACGAATCATATTGTTCAACTTCTGTATCAAGCCGTTAGAACATGCGATGTCGCTTTCCATTATATAAGCGTCTGGTCCAAGCCAGGTCTTTCCCTCGCGAACAGACACATTGATATAACGTCCGATAAGCATAGTGTTCCAAGTGCTCTGGCCAGAAACCTCTGATACGCTGCACTCGTCACCTGACAGATGGTACTTGGCAAGGTCAACACACAAATCTGTTGGGAGCAGGTTGACCTTCTCCATAACATCAAGGTCCTTGAATCCTGATGTCTCTGGTATGCCGTTATGATAAGGCTTTGTTATACCATCACAAGACGTATCGTCATACAGAGAATCAAGATACTCTGACACACCCTCATTCGTTGGAGCGAAACATGAGTAGTTGCCCCAAGTTGACAAGGTGTTGGCATATATCGTCTTCTTCAAAATGCCATTAAATGCTGACAAGTCCTCGTCGCTCTCCAATCTCTGCTCAATGGTTAACTCCAATGAGTTATAGAGATTAGATGCGTCAGGCTCATCCACACACGAAACCGCCAACGGGCTGCCAATGACAATAGCAGCAAGTATAGCGAGTGTATTTTTCTTTATAATCATTTTCATAATATTGCTTTTTTATATGAAACACCTAACTATATTAGTTTCTTTCCGTTGATGAAGAAGATCTCCACACTGGATTCTGCACAAGCTTGTCATTAACATCCATCTGCGCGGTATTGATTGGCCAATACAGATAAGGCTCTGTTGGCATCTTACTTGCCATAGCTGTAGAAGAGTATTTCTTTCCCATCGCCATAGTAAGCATGTCACTGTAGTTCTGCACATAGCCACCGCCAATCTGAGCAAAGGTCTTGTCATACTGAACTCCCTCTACGTGACGATAGTTGTAACGCATAAGGTCAAACCAGCGCTTACCCTCGAAGCACAACTCACGCGCACGCTCCATCAGCACCAGTTTCTCCATCTGATCCTTGTAAAGATTATATGACAGGAAACCTGATGTAGCACCTTCCGGCAAAGCTCTTCTGTTCACGAAATCAACAATATCAAATGCAGCACGCAGATAGTCTGCCATTTCCTCTGCATTTCCTTCGTTCTTTTCTGTCATCTCATAAATCTGAACCATTGCTTCTGCCTTCATCAGCATTACGTCTGTCAGGCGATAGATTATCCAGTTTGAATATACAGCTCCGACCTCACGTGAAGAACTCGTAGAAATAGAGTTACCCTCATCCATATAAGACTTCTCTCCTATGAACTTACGTACGAGGTACTGGTCATTGGCAGTATTGTCCGCATCATAGATGAACTCCTTGCGACGTACGTCAACTGTGTTCTTGAAGAAATTGGTACCCACTGAGCTACCATTGGCTACTGCGTAGTCTGATGTAGTCTTCAGGTAAGGAGTGGCACCGTTTTGCTTGTTGTTATAGAGGTAATACATCTGCACCAAGCCTGCATTGTTAGTACGACGATAATTAGTCGAAGAATTAGAAGTGTACTGAACCTCAAAAATGCTCTCCTCTGAGTTCTGACCAAACCTCCTTGAACTACCAGTCAACTGAGAAGTAGAGAATACCTCATTATAGTAATCCTCTGCGCTTGCAAGATAATAATCCTGCTCCACCTCATTCTTTCTCGGATTCAAGACGTGAGCATTCTTCTTTGAGGTAATAACCTTGTCACAATAGTCTATGCATGCCTGATAATCAGCTGCATCATGATTTACAGATGCACGCCACAGATATATGTCAGCGAGCAATGCACAGATAGCGTCACGTGTCATATATCCCTTGTCACGCCAGTCACCATAAGTGCTTGATGACATAGCGTCCACCTCGGCCTCCTTCAGGTCCTGTATGCACAATGCAAGAACCTCTGCAGGTGCCTTCTGCTCCAACTGTGTATCCTGCTCACTATTTGTATATGCCTTGGTGCTCACAGGAACATCGCGGAATACACGGACAAGATAGAAATAGCAAAGAGCTCTCAAAGCCTTGACCTTAGAGATATCGGTAAGATAATCACCCTCCGTATAGTTAGGGTCAATGGCTATCACCTCATGGGCTCTTTCCATTACAAGGTTACAGTAGTTGATTGCACTGTAAAGCGCATTCCAATTAGTAAACGCATTACTTGGAAGGATATTCAACGAATAAATCTGACTAAGATCTACCTTGAATGCTGAACCGTTCGTCAGAGCTGCAGATGAAGACACCATCAACTCATCAGAGCGGAAGTCACCCCATACAATATAGTTTCGCATGAGAGACTCATCCTTCAGCTGATTATAAGCGCAAGCCACCATACCGGACACATCAGACTTGGTCTGCCACATATCCTCGTCAACAATCTTGTCGTCAGG
>CAMNCV010000100.1 GCA_946534585.1 uncultured Prevotellaceae bacterium | reverse complement strand
TCTAAAGGTGATATTTGCATATCACAGCAGCGACTATGAAGCTTTCGCATACTGTGACAAGGCAATGGTGAATGAACTTACACCCATGGCAATCGCCTTCATTGAGAGAATAAAAGAAATACTGGAATAAAAAACTATTACCCTTTTACCATATACTTCTCCTCCCTCGGAGGGGATTAAGGGGAGGGGTTACACTATGAACCAATATATAGAATTATACAACGAGATAAAGCCGGTGCTTGACAAGCAGGCAAGCCCTGTGCTTAACGCTGAGCGCGAGAAAGCCATCAACGCTTTCGCGCGATTGGGACTGCCCACAAGGCAGACGGAGCGCTACCGCTATACCGACGTGGAGACGGCTTTCGCACCAGACTATGGCGTATCACTGGCACCGCTGCAGCTGGAGGGCATACCATACGTTACCAGCATTAAGGATGCTGACGAGAAGGCAACAAGGTATTACAACACGGTGGTGGACAGCGCGGTGAACGCCGACGGTGAGCCTGTAGCCATAGACACACTGAAGGGTGAGCATGAGGAGGATGCGCTGACGGCGCTGAACACAGCACTCGTAAACGATGCCATCGTGATACACCTGCCAAAGGGTACAAAGGCCAAGACTCCGATAAGGATAGAGAACATACTGTCAGGACAGCAGGACACTATGGTCATAAGGCGCGTGCTGATAGTGATGGAGGAACTAAGTGAGGCCACCATCTTCCTTGTAGATCACATCAAGGGCGACGGCGAGGCGGAGCAGGAGAAAAAACCTGCATATCTTACGCTGCAGGTGGTGGAGGTGGTATGTAAGGACGGCGCACACCTCGACATGTACCAGCTGGAGGAGACCAACGAGCAATGCCGTCTGTTCAGCAATCTGTATGTAAAAGCAGGACGCGATGCGTCGGTGCGCCACAACAACATAACAATTTCCAACGGCATCACACGCAATGGCATTGACGTGTATCTGCAGGGCAAGGGCGCCGAGGTTACGCTCAACGGTGCAGTGATAGCCGACCGCCAGCAGCATGTGGACAACAACACGCTCATTGACCATCAGGTGCCACAGTGCCAGTCGGGCGAGCTGTATAAATACGTTCTTGACGATGAGGCGGTATGCGCCTTCGCCGGTAAGATAATGGTGCGCGAGGGTGCGCAGCAGACCTCTTCGCAGGAGACTAACAACAACATGGTGGCGAGCAACGATGCTCGTATGTACACCCAACCGATGCTTGAGATATACGCCGATGACGTGAAGTGTGCCCACGGTTCCACCGTAGGCGTGATGGACGATGCGGCAGTCTTCTATATGCAGCAGAGGGGCATACCCGTGGAGGTAGCTCGCACGCTGCTCAAGAATGCCTTTATCTCTCAGGTGATAGACGAGATGAAGTGGACTGCCTTCCGCGACCGCCTGCACATACTCGTGGACAAGCGTCTCAGCAAAGAGGAGCGTTGCGGCACGTGCAGGATATGTAAGTAAAAATAGCAAAATGTAAGTAATTTGTGCAAGAATAGAGAAAAAGTACTGTTTTTTGTTGTGTAATCCAACAAAAAGCAGTACTTTTGCTTTCAAATTGTAACGCGGTAGAAAAAACAAGACAATTAGAAAGCAATAAAAACAACAAGATAAATGGAAAAGATAGACAAACTTGACAGAAAGATACTATCGGTGCTTCAGAGAAACGCCCGCATAGCATTCAAGGACGTAGCAGAGGAGTGCGGAGTGTCGCGTGCTGCGGTGCATCAGCGTGTGGAAAGGCTGAAGGAAGTGGATGTAATCACGGGCAGTGGTTTCTCTGTCAACCCAAAGGCCGTAGGCTATGGAACCTGTACGTACGTAGGCATCAGGCTTGAGCGTGGCTCGATGTATAGAGATGTGGTGAAGAAACTGGAGAAGATACCCGAGATAGTAGAGTGCCATTTCACTACGGGACCGTACACCATGTTGGTGAAACTCTATGTGCGCGACAACGAACAGCTGATGCAGTTGCTCAATGGTACGCTGCAATCCATTGACGGCGTGGTATCTACTGAGACGCTGATTTCGCTCGACCAAAGCATAAAGCGTGACTTCCCGATACATGTCAGCGAAGAGAACTAAGAATTTAGAAGCTCAGGTTCCGCAAGTTCTTTTCGAACTACAGCTTACGCTGATTGCATGAATTATGGCTAAGCATCGTAAATTCCAATTCGCGGATATTCTTGATTCTCTATTCATTATTCACCATTAACTATTAAGTATTCGTCTATGAAGACGTTCTCCCTTGACATACTGACCGACGAAGCCTATGGCAAACTCAGCGAAAGGCATAGTCTGCCAGTCATTGGCATCACTGCAAACCATGAAGGTATAGACCATACACTGCGTGAGGCATACTGCAAGCAGGTGACGGCAACGGGTGGCGTGCCGGTGATTTTGCCTGCCATTGATGATGCACAGGTAATCAGTGAGACACTTGACAGGCTCGACGGCATCATCTTCTCGGGTGGCGGCGACCATAATCCTCTGTGGATGGGCGAACAACCCGTGCCGCAGTTGCATGGAATCAATGCCGTGCGCGACAGTGCAGAACTGCTCATGGCACGCATGGCTGCCAACCGCCAGATGCCCATGTTAGGAATATGCCGTGGTATGCAGACCATCACTATAGCCCTGGGAGGGCACGTAAAGCAGGATATTGACGCTCCGACACTTAAACATTCGCAGGACGCTGACCGTTCGGAACCAACGCATACGGTGCGTATAGGGCACGACACTATGCTGTATGATGCGATGAGATGCGATGAGATTACGGTCAACTCGTTTCATCATCAGGCGGTAGATGAGGCTGGGGTGCATCTGCGTATCGTAGCCACTGCGCCAGATGGCGTGGCAGAGGCCGTAGAGAACAGCGACTATAAATCGGTGATAGGCGTGCAGTGGCATCCGGAATGGCTCGGCGAAGACGGTCTGCCGCTATTCCGCTGGCTCACCGACAGGGCGGCAGACTACCGCAAGGCGCAACAGTTGCACGACAGGATACTTAGCATCGACTCACATTGCGACACACCGATGTTCTTTCATCAGGGTGTGGATTTCCTCAAGCGTGACAGCCGAATACTCGTTGACCTGCACAAGATGCGCGAGGGGAGGCTCGACGCTACGTCGATGGTGTGCTACCTGCCGCAGCCATACGAGGCAGACAATGGAGCGTCGGAGGAGCGCAAGGGCAAGAAATTCAGCGAACTGGTACATTTTCCTATCGAATCGCCACGCGAATATACCGACTTCATCTTCGACGAAATAGAGAAGATAGTAAACCGTGCTCCGGGCAGCATAGCCTTCGCACGCAATGCTGATGAACTCGCACGCAATAAGCAGTCGTGGCGCAAGAGCATAATGCTCGGTATAGAAAACGGTCTGGCAATCGAGGACGACATACGCAATCTTGACCACTTTGCCCAGCGCGGCATAGTATATATGACGCTCTGCCACAACGGCGATAACCTCATTTGCGACTCCGCACGCGGTGCGGGCAAGCACGGCGGACTGTCAGAATACGGTCGCAAGGTCGTGAGACGCATGAATGAGCTTGGCATTATGGTTGACCTGAGCCACGCTGCTGAGACGAGTTTCTATGATGCTCTGCAGGAGAGCAACACCCCGATAGTGTGCTCACACTCCAACTGCCGCGCTCTGTGTGACCATCCGCGCAATCTTACTGACGACCAGATGCGTGCCTTGGCAAAGGCAGGAGGCGTCATGCAGGTAACATTCTATGGCGGTTTCCTGCGTAAGGACGGCGAAGCCACGGTGCTCGATGCCCTGGCACACCTGAAGCATGCCATTGAGATTATGGGCATAGACCATGTAGGCATAGGCACAGATTTCGACGGCGATGGCGGCGTGAGCGGTATGGCCGATGCCTCGGAGTGTGTCAATCTGACCATGCACCTGCTGCGCAGCGGATATACTGTTGACGACATACGCAAGATATGGGGTGGCAACTGGCTCCGCGTGATGACGGAGGTGCAGAAGAACAGAAAGGCAACTTAGGTCACGCAAATTTCACTTGTCGGGAAAGGAAAAAGAGTATAACGTTAGGAATGAGATGTAAAAGCATAGCGATTAGACTGTAATCAGGTAGCGATTACTGTGCAATCAGATAGCGATTGCGAGGTAATCGGATAGCGATTGCAAAAGACTGTCATACAAAGACTTATGAACATACATGATTTTGATGAAATAAGACCTTACGAACCAGAAGAGATGCCGGTAGTATTTGAGAACTTGCTCAGCGACCGACAGTTTAACCATGTGATGAAGGGTATGGCGCCATGGCTGCCTAAGTCAGTGCGCAATGCCGTGCTGCGACTACTCTTCCGTGGCGTGAAAAGCACGCAAGACTTTCAGGTAAGGTTTATGAAACCCGTTGTGCGCCTGTCCATGTGGCGCCACACCAAGGGCACCACGTTCGGCTATCCCGAGACGCTGAGTAAGCACGGACGCTATATCTTCCTCTCAAACCATAGGGATATAGTGCTTGATTCCGCCTACCTCGACCTCATGCTCCATGACAATGGTTTTGAGCGCACCTGCGAGATAGGCATAGGTGACAACCTGCTCATTTACCCATGGATAAAGAATCTGGTGAGGATGAACAAAGCGTTTACTGTACGCCGCGGACTGACGGCGCATGAGATGATGCGCTCTTCGCAACTGATGAGCAGCTACATACATTTCGCCGTCAATGAGAAACGGGAGAATGTATGGATAGCCCAGCGTGAGGGACGCGCCAAGGATAGTGACGACCGCACGCAGGATTCAGTGCTGAAAATGTTTGTCATGGGATATACAGCGTCAGAAGACTTGCCCTCAGAGGGTGCACGAATTATTGCGGCTCTGAAGCATCTGCATATTGCGCCGCTGACGATAAGCTACGAGCACGACCCCTGTGACTATCTGAAGGCAGAGGAGTTTCAGTTCAAACGCGATGTCGAGGGATGGAAGAAATCGAAGCAGGACGACCTGCTCAATATGAAGACGGGCATCATGGGGAAGAAAGGCCGTGTGCATTACGAACTGTCGCCCTGCATAGACGCATGGCTTGACACGCTCGATGCCACGCTGCCTAAGAAGGAGATATTCCGCCTTGTGGCTGAGCATATAGACCGTGAGATTCACTCTCGCTACCGACTTTATCCCTGCAACTGGATAGCAAAGGACGAGCTTGACGGCTCAGACAATAGCGATAAATATACGGAGAAGGACCGCCGTGAGTTTGAGGACTATCTGGCTGCTCAGATGAAGAAGGTACGCGTGCCTAATCCCGATACTGCTTTCCTGCGCGAGCGTATGCTCACGATGTATGCAAACCCAGTGCGCAACTACCTTGCGGCAACGAAATAGTGATGAGAATAGATTGGAGAATGAAGAATTTAAGTTACGTTTTGTATCATGAATAAATCCTATAAAATAACAACTCTGATGGCAGAAGCTGCCATGTATCTTGTGCGTAACTTAAATTCTTCTTTATTCTTTCTGATATTTTTATTCTTGATAACGGCCTGCACTGGCTACGAGACGGGCGACGGTGAACTCTCAGACATGCGCGCCGACTATGCCGACGTGGTTGTGAAGCAAGGACGTGTTGCTAGCATCGTGACCGATGACGGTGTCAGTCTTGACGTACCGCCATCGCTTATGTATGCAGAGAAGAACGATACCATGCTTCGCCGACTGCTCTATTATCATCAGGGTTCACCCATACAGCTATTGCGCCAGGTGGCGGTAGGCATACCCGCAGTGGTGAGTTCTACTGACATTACGGAGATGAAGACCGACCCCGTGACGCTTACTGCCTCGTGGCTGTCAGCTGATAAGAGATATGTGAATATGCAGCTGGGAATAAAATGCGGCAGTACCGACGGCGAAATACAGCGGCAGGTGTTGTGTCTGTGTCTCGACTCAGTATCACAGTCAGACGCTGGTGCAGCGTGGTTTACGCTTTATCACGATCAGGCTGATATGCCGCAGTATTACACTAACGACGTGTATCTTAGTCTGCCTGTATCTGGATTGCCCGATATTATCCACCTAAACATAAATACATATCAGGGCTGTGTGCAGCGCACGTTCGTGAAATAGCACCATAGCCTACAGCCATAGTACCGCCTCAGGTCCCTCGTTAAACAGTAAGTCGAGGATTGACAGCCCTGGAAGAAAACCGTGGCGGCGTTGAAAAGTCTGGTAATATGGCGTCGTCCTGCGCTCAGTGGCAGCGTGTGCGGAAGGTACTGACAGCAGTTCCAGCATTTTGTCTTTTATCGCTTGGTTGAAGTCAAGCAGGTAGTCCCAGCGCTCTTCAAAAAAAGGAAGTATGTCGTCTGCATAATAATCAAAAAACGGCGACATACCATAGGCAGAACTTAGTGCGTTCCAATGCAGATGACGCCAGTTGCCGTGGTCGCTTATGCGCACGTCCTTCGTGCGAGGCTTGCTGCCGTCAGCGGCGCGCTCAGGCACAGTCACTGGTACGGTAAGTTTCTGTATGCCGTTGGCAGTAGCTATAAGACAGTGGTTGCGGGTCGTCTGTTTTACGTAAGTCTCGTTGGCATCTATCTGCACAGGCTCCGTGCTGCGCAGTAAAGCGGAATACCAATCTACTGAACCGAAATATGTAGTAGAGAGAAGCATCGTCTATTTTACTAAGTGAAAGGTGTTGCCTGACATGCTGCGCACGATGCCACGCATCTCCAGAGATAAGAGTATTGGTTGCAAATCCTGCGCTTTGCGTGATATGTGAGCCGCCATATCATTCAGCAGGAGGTCGCCATGCAGCTCCAGGGCATTGCATATAGACTGTTCCTCGTCAGTCAGTTCAGGGAATATCGTTCGCTCTATGCCCATCTTTCGAGCCTTAGCCAACTTGTGGTCGTTCTGCCAGTTCATCAGCGTTATGATGTCGGCAGCTGAGGTTATGAGGCTCGCCTTGTGGTCACGTATCAGATTGTTGCACCCTTTGCTGTACTCTTCATTAACAGGTCCTGGCACTGCCATTACCTCGCGACCGTACTCCTGAGCTAAGCGTGCGGTCACCAAACCACCACCGTGTGAAGCACTCTCCACTACAATAGTTGCATCGCTCATACCGGCAATGATACGGTTGCGCTGCAGGAAGTTGCGTGCCTCGGGGCGTGTGCCGCGAGGATACTCCGTTACTACGGCGCCGCATCCGCTCAGTACCATGGCGTTTGCTTCGTTGCGGTGCATTGATGGATAGAGCGTGTCTTGGCCGTGAGCCACTATGCCCGTGGTGCTTATACCGTATTGTAATGCCGCGCGGTGAGCATTGATATCCACACCGTAAGCCAATCCGCTGTTTATCATTATGTCAGGACATAGCGTTGCCAGTTCGCTGACCATGCTCTTAATAACATCTTGACCGTATTGTGTGCATTTGCGTGTGCCTACTATGTCGATGACGTGGCGCGCATTAAGGTCAGCGGTGCCGCGTACGTAAAGCACAAGCGGTGCATCGCTGCATTGCCGTAGCCTATCAGGATACGCCTTGTCGTTGTATGTTATTATGTTTACGTTGTTTGCCTCGCACCATTCTTGTTCTTCTTCCGCCCGATGTATGAGCGGTGTGACGTCTGCCGACATTATCTCTGCAAGCTTATCTGTGGCTTCCGGGTCAATGGAGCGTATGTCGTTGCGTTGCTCTATGACACACAGTGCCGAACCAGCTGCCGTATATAGTCGCAGGGCATCGCTGAGGCTTAACCTTCCAGCTGCAAGAAATGATAAGAGTGTGCAAGCGGTTTGTTCTGTCATCACGGTTCTGTCCCTTCAGTTCTTCTGTCTTAGGTTTCCCGATTCTTCAATCTTTCAATACATCCTTAGTGTTATCTTGTATAAAGATACTGCACTACGGTCTGTCCCACTGCTTTCAGCGTGGCCTTGTCAAGATGCTGCATGTCATCGTTGATGGTGTGCCATGTAGGACCGAACCCGCTCTGCTCACAGTCGGGATAGTATGGTATAATGTCGATGGTTGGTATGCCTGCCTCGTTGAGTGGCTTGTGGTCATCGGTTATCGTACCGCCTGCCTGACGTGGGAAGTATGAACCGTAGCCTGCATCGCTTGCTGCCTGCCATACATCGTCAAGCACAGTGTTGGCATAATGCTTTGAGAACCCTTCCTGGTAGAAGTGCGCTCCTTGTCCGCCCACCATGTCGAGTAGTATTCCTTGGTCATATTTTGCAGGTAGGTTTTTGGCGAAATACTGTGCTCCGAGAGCCCATGATGACTCGTCTTGGTTGTCGCTCCACTGTGGCGAACCGTAGTCTTCTGCATCGAAACATACGAAGTCGATGCCGAAGGGTAGGGTGACGCTGTCGGCTTGTATGACGCGGGCAAGTTCAATCATCACACCTATTCCACTGGCACCGTCGTTGGCTGCCATCACAGGAGTGTGGTGATTCTTCGGGTCGGGGTCGTTGTCGGCCCACGGACGGCAGTCCCAGTGGGCGCATATTATCATGCGGCGTTGCGCTTCGGGGTTAGTGCTGGCAATGATATTGGTAGAGCGTAGTGTGGTACCGTCCCATCCTTTCAGGTCAGCGCGCTGGGTCTTGACCATGCAGCCATACTTGCTGAACTGCTTTTGTATCCACTCGCAGCAACTGTCGTGAGCGGCACTGTTCATCGTGCGAGGACCAAATTTGCATTGCTCGGCGCAGTACCACAATGCCGAGTCTTCGCAGAACGTAGGTCCTGCGAGTATTGGTTCTTCATCAGCAGTGCTTGCTGCTTGTTTGCTGCCACACCCTGTTGCCAGCAAAGCAGCAGCGATGATTGATAAACATGAATTCTTCAACATAGATGATTGGAAACTTATTTAGCAGTGCAAAGTTACTGTTTTTTTTCCAAACAGCCAAATGTTAAGGTGGGTTCTGATACTTCTTGCCTGTTGTTTACAGCAGGGAAGCATGGACTAATGGCTTGTTTTTTTTTGTGCGTTCAGCTATGCGCAACAATTTCAAAAGCTTCTGAAACGTAAAATGAATGATTGAATGCAGATTTATTAGTATCTTTGCATTCCTCACCTTGAATTACAGAATGGAATTTATCAATAAAAAAGTATGAAACTAACTTTATCATCAGCTATCGTTTTTTGTCTGTCGGCATCGGCCGTTCATGCACAGACACCCACGCAACACCTTGATTCATGGATAAGAAATCCTATTATCCGCGGTCAGTTTACGGCTGACCCTACGGCTCGCGTGTTTAATAATAAAGTGTATTTGTATCCATCACATGATATAGTGCCTCCCGCTGGTCAGCGGCAAGACTGGTTTTGCATGGAGGATTACCACGTCTTTTCGTCGGAGAATCTCGTAGATTGGACTGACCACGGTGTCATAATATCGCAGGAACAGGTACCTTGGGGAAAGCCCGATGGCTACTCTATGTGGGCGCCCGACTGCGTGGAAAGGGATGGGACATATTATTTCTATTTCCCAGATGCGCCAAAGGAAGGTCGTGGATTTGCCATTGGAGTGGCTACAGCAAATCATCCAGAAGGGCCATTCAAACTGGAGAAAGAGCCTATCAAAGGCATTGCGGGTATTGACCCTTGCGTGTTGGTAGATAAAGACGGACAGGCTTATATCTATTGGGCAGGGATGGGCATACGTGGCGCAAAACTGAAGGATAACATGAAGGAAGTGGATGGCGAACAGATGGAGATGCAAGGATTACCGGAAGGATTCAAAGAAGGTCCATTCGTGTTCCGTCGTGGAGAGTGGTATTACCTGACTTTTCCGTGGGTGCGTGGCAAAAAGAGTAGTGAGAAAGACAACCCCACTGAGACGTTGGCTTATGCTATGTCGAAGTCGCCGCTCGGACCTTGGGAGTTCAAAGGACTGATAATGGCAGAGCATGAGAATGGTTGCTGGACCAACCATCACTCGTTGGTGGAATATCGCGGACAGTGGTTCCTGTTCTATCATCATAATGATTTGTCGCCTAATGATGACAAACGTCGCTCTGTATGTATTGACAGAGTGTCTTTTAACCATGACGGCACTATTCAACAAGTGGCCCCTACACGCCGTGGTGTGGGGTTTAAGGAACCGCTTACGTATTTCCGCCCTGTTTCGCCTAATGCTGTAAAGATGCAACCAGATGACGATGGCTTTATCCGTCGGTGGATGTTATTGGAACCTATCGACTATAACGTGCGCTCCAATACCATACTTACGGAAGGTTGGTTGCATGAACATCTTGAAAAACAGTATTTCAAAGGACAGTTCGACAATAAGCATATGCCTCGGGACGGTGAGAAGGTAGCTGCCATAGGCATAGCATTAGAAGGAGGACCGCAGGACACAAGAAGACAAAACGGACCTGTAGTTACAAAGGAGGTAAAGCAGACACTGCGTTGGCATGCTATGGATAGTGAGACGTATAATGTAAAGGTCTTTCGCTTTGCAGAGATGAACGGTTGCCAGCCTTATAACTCATTGTTTTGGGGAGTGACCATGATTGATTGTCCGGAGGACATTAGTGATGTACGTCTGGCCGTCGGTAGCAATGGCGCTTCGATGTGGTGGCTCAATGGAGAGCGCGTGCTTACGCTTGATGGCGACCGCCGTATGGTGGAAGATGACTGTATGTCGCAGCGCATAACGCTGAAAAAGGGACGAAACATACTGCGCTTTGCTTTGATTAACGGTCCAGGCTTGAGCGACTTTTGTGTACGCTTCATTGACGAGAAGGGTAAGCCTGTTACAAGATTTAGTGTGACAGTACAGTAATTATAATAGTTTAAATAATCAATTAGAGATATAACTTATGATGAGACGATTTCTTACAGCAATCGCATTATTGAATGGATTTCTTGCCATCTCGCCTACAGTGGCGCAGGTTGGTGCACCCTATATCCATGATCCGTCAACCCTTGCCGAGTGTGACGGGTGCTGGTATGCCTTCGGAACTGGTGGCGGAGGCATCGTTACTGAAGATGGTTGGGCGTGGCGCGACGGTGCTGTACGCCCCGGTGGCGGTGCGGCTCCTGATGTTTTGAAAATAGGTGATAGATACCTCTGCATATATGGTGCTACTGGTGGCGGACTTTTCGGTGGCCATAACGGACGTATTCTCACTATGTGGAATAAGACTCTCGACCCTAATTCTCCAGATTTCAAGTGGACGACACCCATTGAGGTGGCATCGTCTGACGGTATGGAAGACTGCGATGCCATAGACCCCTGTTTGCTCCTTGACCCTACGACGGGACGTCTATGGGCTACCTATGGTACTTATTTCGGAAACATACGCTTGATAGAACTTGACCCTAAGACGGGTGAACGTATGCCAGGTAACGTAGAGAAGGATGTAGCCATTGATTGTGAGGCCACTTCTTTGATGTATCGTGATGGCTGGTACTATCTGCTTGGAACACACGGCACCTGCTGTGACGGCGTCAATTCTACCTATAATATTGTCGTTGGACGTTCACGCTCAGTGGAAGGACCTTATGTTGACAATGTAGGTCGTGACATGATGCATGGCGGTGGGCGTATGGTAATGGCTGCAACTGACCGTGCTACGGGCGCTGGACATTTCGGAAACACCATAATTGATGATGGCGTTGAGGTTATGTCGTTTCACTGGGAAGCAGACTTCAATATGGGTGGACGCAGTGTGCTCGCCGTCCGCCCTTTGCTGTGGAAGAACGGTTGGCCGTGTGCGGGTGACCGTTTTCGTGGCGGCACCTTTGCTATTGCGTCGGAACGACGTGGCTATTCGTTGGAGATGGCAGTCGATTTCGTACGCATGAAGCAGGAACGCCAAGGCTGGTTTGACCGTAAGCAACTGCAGTCGCCGGCAAAACCCATTGCCAACCAGACCCTGGAAGAAGTAATTGATACCTGGCCTGCGGCAGACACCCCGGTAGCAGTGCGCTGCAGCGACTATATGTTTCGTCCGCATCAGTTGTGGACTATTACACCAGTGCCAGAGGCTGGCGGTTATCTGAGTGCGCCATATTTCAAAATTACCATCGCAGGCACCGACCGAGCCTTGACGGCTAACGTTGATAAGGAACTGGCTGTCATGGCATATCGTGGCGGGGCAGAGCAACTATGGCGCATAGAACAACTCACTGATGGCACCTACCGCATAATGCCCAAGGAAATTCCAGGCGTTCAAGGACTGAATACGCGTTACTGCCTGTATTCTACAGCCGACTGTACCCCTACGTTGGCGGTTTATGATTTCAAGAGCGATAACTCAAAATGGAACCTGAAAAAAGAACCGTATGAAGTAAAGCCTGTAGCTGCTGGAAATCCATACTGCAAGGTGAAGGCAGGAATGATGCAACTCTCACGAGGATTGAAGACAGAGCAGAATGACGAGGTGGGCATCCATGTCACAGACATCCGCGATGGGGATTATGCCCTGTTGCCTGACGTACAGTTTGGTTCTAAAATGCCACGCACCTTTACTGCCAGCGTAGCCAGCGGTCAGTATGGTGGTCAAATAGAAATCCGCCTCGACAGTATCCAGGGTCAACTCCTTGGTACTCTCGATGTTCCTGCTATGGAGTGTTGGGAACAGTGGCAGACGGTTACCGCTGATTTGTCGCCGCTTGACAGCTATCCGTCGCGTCTGAATACTCGTGACCTGTACTTGGTGTTTAAGGGACGCAACGGTTCTCATCTCTTTAACTTTGACTGGTGGGAGATGCGTGGTTTAGAACAAGTCAATATGCCGCTATTCCAAACAAAATATACTGCAGACCCATCGCCACTTGTTGTCGGTGATACTTTGTTCCTATATACATCACATGATGCCTCGCCTGAGGATATACCCGATGAGAATGAGAAATCGTCAGCTGGATTCTTTATGTATGACTGGTTGTTGTGGTCAACAACCGATATGGTCAACTGGACAGAACACGGCGCAGTAGCATCGCTGAAGGATTTCTCTTGGCGCTCACGAGAGAACGGTGCTTGGGCGATACAGACTGTGGAGCGCAACGGCAAGTATTATCTGTATGCCCCGCTGCATGGTCATGGAATAGGGGTCTTGGAGGCTGATTCCCCCTATGGTCCGTTCAAAGACCCGCTTGATAAACCGTTGGTGTGGGATAAGACGAATTGGTATGACATTGACCCCTCGGTCTATACCGATGATGACGGACAGGCATATATGTACTGGGGCAACCCACATACCTTCTGCACCAAACTGGGTAATGACATGATTTCTCTGTCAGATAGTATCACCCGGTTACCACATATACCCAATTATCAGGAAGGACCGTGGTTCTATAAGCGCAACGGACATTACTATCTCGGTTTTGCTTCCACCTGCTGCCCTGAGGCTTTGGGATATGCTATGAGCGATAGTCCGATGGGACCGTGGGAGTGGAAAGGCTATATCATGCGTCCAACACCGCGCGACCGCGGCAATCATCCGGGCATCTGCGATTTCAAAGGTCACTCGTATGTGTTCGGACAGAACTACGACCTCATGCACCTTGAAACCTATGTGCATCATGAGCGACGCTCGGTGTCGGCAACAGAGATTACATACAATGCCGACGGCACTATACGTGAAGTGCCTTACTGGATGGATCAGCAACCCATGAAGCAACTCCAGTGGCTGAATCCTTTCCAACGTGTAGAGGCGGAAACGATGGCGTGGGGCTATGGATTGAAATCTGCTAAGATGGGTATTGCTAACACTGGCGTTGTAAAAGATATGCCAGAATCTACAGGCAAGCGTAATATGTATGTCTGTGACATTGACGATGGCGAGTACATTCGTTTGCGCGGTGTTGATTTCGGCAGTGAGGGTGCCCGTCAGTTCCGTATTGCAGCTGCTGCGCAGGATGCAGGATGTAAGGTGACGTTACGAGTGGATAGCGAGACTGGTCCTGCCATAGGCGATGTAGTTATCGGCAGTACAGGCTCCGTTGAACGATATAAGATTTTTACGACTACCATCAGTTCCGTAGCAGGAGTTCATGACCTCTACATTTGTTTCAGCCAGGCTCATGGCGATGTGCGCCTTGATTACTGGCAGTTCGGGAAGTGATGGCTGTTCTTATAATAACATACATAAGGCTGCGCATACATCGACGTATGCACAGCCTTATGTTTTTTATGCTATGAAATTCAATTCTGGTTTTCTACGATATCAGCGAGTACCTCGCCCATGTCAAGACCTGCGGCTCGTACCTGCTGAGGGATAAACGATGTGACAGTCATGCCTGGTGTCGTGTTTATTTCAAGCATGTTTATCTGTGCTTTGGCAGGGTCATGGGCGTCCTTTATTATATAGTCCACGCGAATGATGCCGTTAGCATGGAGTATGTCGTATATGGCACTGGTTATCTTTGCAACTCGTTCGCTCACTTCTTCAGGAAGGCGCGCAGGCGTTATCTCCTGAACCTGACCGTTGTACTTGGCATCGAAATCAAAGAATTCATTCTCGCTGACTACCTCTGTGGCAGGGAATACTACGGTTTTCTCCTTGGTCTTATATACGCCCTGCGAAATCTCCATACCCTCAAGGAAACCTTCAATCATCACCATGTCGCTCTGGCCGAAGGCAAGGTCGAGAGCCTTCTGCATTTCTGAGAACTCTTTCACCTTGCTTACGCCGAAAGATGAACCGTCGGCAGCGGGTTTTACGAAACATGGATAGCCTACCGTAGCCTTTATCTTCTCGTCAGTGATGCTCGCCTCGTCGCCCTTGCGCACCAGTACACTCTCTGCCACGCTGATGCCGAAGGCGCGCAGGTAGTTGTTGAGTACGAACTTGTCAAAGGTAAGCGCTTCTACCAGCACGCCACTCGTAGAGTAGGGCAGGCCTATGAGGTCGAAGTAACCCTGCAACTGTCCGTTTTCGCCTGGAGTGCCGTGTATGGTTATATAAGCATAGTCAAACGTCTTTTTCTCACCGTTCTCCACGAATGAGAAATCGTTCTTGTCAATCTCTGCAGTCGTGTCGTCGTTGAGGTTGACATGCCAGTCTCCGCGTTTGAGGTCAACGATGTAGCAGTTGTACTTTTCTTTGTCAAAGAAGGAGTAGATGCCTGCTCCTGAGCGCAGCGACACATCATGCTCTGATGAGTCGCCTCCGCAGATTATTGCAATTCGTTTTTTCATTTTTATAATGCTTGTTTTACATTGTTAACTTAGAACATCTGGCTCACGCGCTGTATGCCGTTGACGAGTGTGTCGATTTCCTCTTTAGTATTATACATGGCAAATGAAACTCTTACCGTACCCTGTATGCCCAGGCGGTGCATCAGTGGTTCGGCACAGTGGTGACCAGTGCGTACGGCGATGCCCAGCCGATCGAGTAGCGTTCCCATATCAAGGTGGTGTATCTTGCCTACAAGGAAGGAAATGACAGCATCGCGTTTGTTTGCATCTGTAGGGCCAAAGATGCGTACACCCTCAATCTCTTGCAGTCGTTCCAGTGCGTAGCGTGTTAACTCGCGTTCGTGAGTTTCAATGTTTTCAATACCAATGCCGTTCATGTAGTCGATGGCTTTGGCCAGACCGTGGGTGGCTACGTAGTCGGGGGTGCCGGCTTCAAACTTGAAAGGAAGGTCGGCCCATGTGGTCTGTTCAAATGATACCGTGCCAATCATTTCTCCTCCTCCCTGGTATGGCGGCATCTTGTCGAGTAACTGCTCGCGACCGTAAAGCACACCGATACCCGTGGGACCGTACATCTTATGACCGGAGAAAGCATAAAAGTCGCAACCGATATCCTGTACGTTAATCTTCATGTGGGGCGCACTCTGGGCTCCGTCTATTGCGCACAGCACACCATGCTCATGGGCTATGTTTACAATCTCTTTTACTGGGTTTACCGTCCCGAGCACGTTGCTGACGTGTGTCACGCTTACCAAACGCGTGCGGTCTGTAAACAATCGTTTGTATTCCTCTATGTCAATCTGTCCGTCGTCGGTGATAGGAATTACCTTCACGACAATCCCCTTGCGTGTCCTCATCAACTGCCATGGCACTATATTGGAGTGGTGTTCCATCTCTGAAACGATAACTTCGTCGCCCTCATGCATAAACCCATCGGTGAAACTCGATGCCAACAGATTCATTGATTCGGTAGTGCCTCGCGTAAATATCACCTCGTTTGTACTCTCGGCATTGATGAAAGCGCGTACGCACTCGCGTGCCGCCTCGTGTAAGTCGGTAGCCTGCTGCGAAAGATAGTGTACGCCACGATGTACGTTGGCGTTTACGTTAAGGTATTCCTCGCGCATCGCATCAAGCACACAGAGAGGTTTCTGCGTAGTCGCCCCATTGTCAAAATATACCAAAGGATATTTGTCGTATATCTTCCGTGAGAGTATCGGGAAATCGCGTCGTATTGCTTCTATGTCTATGTTGTTCATTTTAATCTGTAATTGAAATGCAAAGTTACTATTTTTTATCCAATAAACCAAGGATTGGAAAACAAATTACGTCGTGCCGACTTAATAAAGACATTTTGATGACACACACTCTCTCCAATTTTCCTGGCATTTCATGTGCCTTTATTCCCTATAAGCAATTATGCGGTAAAGTGGTGGCATTTCCGCGCTCTGTAATAGGATAGCGATTACACGGTAAAATGATAGCGATTACACAGTAAAATGATAGCTATTGCATAGTAAAGTGATAGCGATTACATGGCAAACGCATTGATAAGTAGGAGTGCATAATTATTTTTATAATATTTGTATTGCATGATGACGTAGGTTCAGTGCATGATATTAGGGCGTGTAGTGACTCCTACTCAACCGTTATCAGGTGCTGAAGATGCATTGTCAGGTGATGCAAGGTTTGTATAAATAATTATGTACACCTACTTATTATACAAATACAATGATGGCAAAGAAGTAAAATATGATGTTCAACACAGTACAGATAAATTTTTTCGTCAAAAATTTGCATATTCAAAATAAAAGTATTACCTTTGCACTCGCAAATCAAGAGATATGCACTGGACTTGTAGCTCAGTTGGTTAGAGCAACAGACTCATAATCTGGAGGTCCCAGGTTCAAGCCCTGGCTGGTCCACACTGAGAATCAAGGAGTTACATCAAAAATGTAGCTCCTTTTTCTTTGTTTTGCGAACAATTTGCGAACAAAATTGCTTTTCGCGAACACCAATATAATTTTTCTGCAATAATTGATTCACTCATTTTGTTCGCAAATCTCATGATTTTTGTTCGCAAATCATTTTTCTGCATATTATTCAGTAATATCAATAATACGAGTAAGACGTTTTTATCTGATGTAAAGATGTCCTTTCATATTTCTGCTTCAATTGCTTTGTTTATTCAATTTCACCCAACGACCTTCTTTACGGTCACTTTCTCGAATTAGGATTTTTTTCTTGGAGATACTCTAAGTCTCGCTTGATGGTTTTTGTCGTGACACCCGTTTTTTGTGACATTTCATTTGTTGTTACAAAAGCATCATCTTCTATTAGTTGAAGAATAATTCTTTGTCTCTTAGATAGCTGTTTGGTGACAATCTTTAGTGACATCTTCAGTGACACTTTGAGTAACATCCTTTGTCGGTCTTATATATGTCACCACGACAAACCCGCCATTGATAGAAAACTTCTCTCACATTTCTCTCACACTTCTCTCAATGTTCACTCAATTTTGAGATAACTTCTTCTGCTGCTATCATTGGCTCTTCCTCTAGTATCTCATACTGCTTGACAGTCCTATCTTGCAGGAATATTTTGTTGAGCGTATATGCCAGCGATTCCAATGTATCTTCTCTTTTGACTGGCTTCAACTCACATTCCCAAATGGTGATAGAGTGCCAGCCCATTGCGGCGAGTTCATGTTGAACTTTCAAATCCCGTTCCTTGTTCCGCTTTACTTTGCTGACCCAAAACTCTGTATTGGTTTTCGGTATAGTGTAATAGCGACAGCCTTCATGCCCATGCCAAAAGCAGCCATTCACAAAGATGCAGG
>CAMNCV010000099.1 GCA_946534585.1 uncultured Prevotellaceae bacterium | reverse complement strand
TTATTAGAAATTCCTAAAATCGGCATTAGCTTCCACACGTCTCTCTATATTGTCAGGCAATGCAGCGAAGAAATCAAATCCCGTAATACGCTCCACCTCGTCAACGCTGTTTACGTATGACATCATCTTATGCCTTCCCCCCTCGTTACGGTATATAAAGCCCACGGCTCTCGGTGTACCATTCATGCACAGCACAACCTTGAAGAATGCCTCAGGCACCACCACTCTGTTCTTGCCTATGGTGCGATGCTGGCGATTCATAAACACCGGCCCACATACTATATATATGTCACCATACCTCCTTGCCCACTCACGACACTGTATCTCAAGGTCATTCCAATCTCCTGAGTTCAAGGAATGTAACTGTGGACAGCAGTTGGTAAAGAGGAACGTCTCCCTCAACGCCTGCCTGTCCCACTTATTGTCTCCTGCCGGACACATGTGTCCACGGTCATAGCCGCTGCTCATATAGTCAAAGTTAGTGGCACGAGGTCTCTTAACGCTCTCATCCTCCTGAAACTGCATCTCTTTGCGGCTGTTCCCGCCGTATGTATGCTGCTTGGTCAGATGCCATGCCACCCACAATGGTATGCGCTTCCCTGTGTCATATAATGCCGTATAAGCCTTTTTGCGTAACAGCACACAGCCTTGAATATTCCTCATGGCAGGCAGCATTATATTCTCATCATACCTTGCACCGCTGTTATTATATTGCTGTCTGTCATTATTCTGCCTGTTATAGTCATGCTGACGCTGATAGAAGCTATTATGCCTATGCTTTTTCTTCTTTACCAGTTCTATGGCATCGCTTTCCTCATTTGAGGCACCGTTGGCATTAACATACGAGGCTCCACCCAGTGCCATAATACCCACAGCAGCCACAGAGCCTATTATCATCTTTGTCTTCCTCATTTCCTATATATCTTTTGCCACAAAGGTAATATATTTTCGTTAGTCCTACAAATCTTTTTTTCAAAACTTGGCAGTTTCAGAAAAAAGCGTTAACTTTGTTGTTTGAAAAAACAAGACTTATGACAAACATAGCTATTGATACAGAGTTAGAAGAAAAGAAATCACTGAATTTCATAGAGCAAAAGATAGAGCAAGACCTTGCCGAAGGCAAAAACGGAGGCAGGGTGCAGACCCGTTTCCCACCAGAGCCTAACGGCTACCTGCATATAGGCCATGCAAAAGCCATCGCACTTGATTTCGGCATTGCCGAGAAGTATAATGGCGTATGTAATCTGCGCATGGACGACACTAACCCCCAGAAGGAGGACACCGAATATGTGGAGGCCATAAAGAAGGACATTGAGTGGTTAGGCTTCAAGTGGGGCAAGATACTCTACGCCTCAGATTATTTCCAGCAGTTGTGGGACTTAGCCGTTGAGCTCATCAAGCGTGGCAAAGCGTATGTTGACGAGCAGACCGCGGAGGAGATTGCTGCACAGAAGGGCACACCTACTGTACCGGGCACCAACTCGCCTTATCGCGACCGTCCTGTAGAGGAGAGTCTGCGACTGTTCAACGAGATGAACAGCGGCAACGTTGAGCCAGGCAAGATGGTGCTGCGCGCCAAAATTGACATGGCAAGCGACAACATGCACTTCCGTGACCCTATTATCTACCGTACGCTCAACATACCTCACTGGCGCACAGGCAACAAGTGGAACGCCTACCCTATGTATGATTTCACACACGGACAGTGTGACTACTGGGAGGGTGTCACTCACTCACTCTGTACCTTGGAGTTTACAAGTCACCGTCCTCTGTATGACCTTTTCGTGGATTGGGCAAAGGAATGCGCCGGTGACGACAAGCCAATGGACGACAACCGTCCTTGCCAGACTGAGTTCAACAAACTGAACCTTACACACATACTGCTATCAAAGCGTAACCTGTTGATGCTTGTAAACGAAGGTGTGGTAAGCGGATGGGACGACCCACGTATGCCTACCATCAGCGCTTTCCGTCGCCGCGGATACAGCCCTGAGGGTATCAAGGCATTTATCAACAAGATAGGATACACTAAATTTGATGCACTCAACCAGATGTCACTCTTTGAGAGCGCCGTCAGGGATGACCTCAACAAGCGCGCACAACGCGTCAGCGCTGTCATCAACCCTGTGAAGCTCATCATAACGAACTTCCCCGAGGGCGAGACAGAGGTATATCAGGCTCAGAACAACCCAGAGAACGAGGCCGATGGCACACACGAGATAGAGTTCAGCCGCGAGCTGTGGATTGAGCGCGATGACTTCATGGAGGATGCTCCAAAGAAGTTCTTCCGCTTAGGTCCAGGCAAGGAGGTGCGACTGAAGAATTCCTATATCATTCGTTGTCCTGAGACAGACTGCTGCAAGAAAGACGCAGACGGCAACGTCATTGAGATTTACGCCGAGCTGATACCTGACACCAAGACCGGCCAGGCTAACTCTGGCATGAAGATTAAGGGTAAGACCATACACTGGGTAAGCTGTAACCACTGCCTTGAGGCAGAGGTGCGTAACTATGACCGTCTGTGGATGGTGGAGAACCCACGCGATGAGGTAGCCGCCTACTCTAAGGAGCAGGGCAAGACACGCATAGACATCAACGACATGAGGAAATTCATCAATCCTGACAGTCTTGAGATAAAGAAAGCCTACGTAGAGAAATGGTGTGCCACACGCAAACCACTTGACTACCTGCAATTCCAACGCATAGGCTATTACACACCAGACTATGACTCTAC
>CAMNCV010000098.1 GCA_946534585.1 uncultured Prevotellaceae bacterium | reverse complement strand
ATGAATTTCAGTTGAGGAACTTTCTCAAAAGTTCCTTCATTTGTTCTGGTGAAAGATTATCAATGTCTATTTGTTCTTTTGGCTCTTCAATTGCCAACAGCTTCATGTTATTCCTAAATCTTATCTCTAATGGGTATTTATCCATATAGCCGGCAGTAACATCGTTGCCGTGGCTATGTCCCATGCTTTCGGCAATGTATTCTTCCTCCACGCCTGCCAACTTCAAATTGGTTGCAAAAGAATGTCGTGCCCAGGTTCCTGTAGGTATTTTCTTCCAATGAAGTATTTCTTTGCAAACACGCTGCACCCTGTCACGGATGTTAGAGTTCTCCATGAGGGTTATGCGTCTGCGCTCTTCTTCATTTATGACACCATGAAAAAGAAAAGGGAATACAAATGCCCCTTTGAAAGGTGGAGCTGCTATTTCGTCAAGGATGGCTTTCAGTGGTTCGATGATAGGAACGATAACGACCGAATTGTCACTACTTCTTGCTGCTGTTTTCTTCCTTTGGAACTCGAAAGCCTTTCCGCCCTCGCTCCAATATGTTTCATTATATTGGAGTCGGGCGACATCTGCCAAATTGCATCCATTGGATAAATATTGAAAAAGAAACAGCCCCAGCGATTGATGCGCTCGTTCTATGTAAAATGGGTTCCATGTTTCTGGGTATCGTTTTTCAATAAAAACCTTGTAAAGTTCAGTTATCTCTTCGACATTGAGATATGACTGCTGTCTTCGCTTGCCACGAGGGATAGAAACGAGTGAACTGTCTTTGTTACTGAAGGGATATTCAATGTTAGCCAAGAAGCCTTGCTTTACGCATTCGTTCCAGATGACACGACATGCACGAAGGTATATTCCTCGGCTTGTGTCGGAGATTTTTCCGACTATTTTTCCATTACTGAATATACCATTCTTCATGCCTTTGCTCCATGTCTCTATTGTATTTTTATTGACGCTGAAGCCCTTGATTTCGCCAAGTATCTTTCTAAAGGATTTAAGTGCGCACTCGTAACTCTCAGCGGTGCCTGCTCGTCCTTCCTTGCGCTTAGACGAAATCACCTCTTCCCAAATACCAAGGAATGACTTGTTTACCTCTCCATTTACGTCTATCCCTGACATTATTGTGCGTATCAGAGACAGTGTAAGATGTTGCTTCTCTGCTACTTTAGCAAGTCGTGCTCTGTAGGCTTCAAGAATGGCTTCCCACGCTTTCTTTTTTGCCATCAAGGAATTTCTTCCAGATGTGACATTGCAAATCTCTAAGAAATCCTTCTCTGTCGTAAATTCACCTATACGATGATAGTATCGCTGGTAATCTATGGTAAAAGTTATGACTATAGGATATTCGCCTCTTTTGTTTTTGTATCTCCTATCAAGATTGAACAACAGAGAGCAGTTTCCGACCTTGCTACATGATAAAGATGTCTGTTTATTCATTTGGCTGAACTTAAAAACTGAACAAATACTGAACAAGTATAGAGGTGCAAGCATATTAAACGGCACCGTCTGCTATTGTTTGCAAAGTTATAAAATTATTGATACTCAGCCAAATATAAAATGTTAAATTATTTCAAATAAATAAAGAAAATTTTTTATTTTCTGACTGTTAATCAGGGGGTCCTTGGTTCAAGCCCAAGAGGGAGCGCAAAGAGATGACTATTCAGTCATCTCTTTTTTTTGTACCCTCTAAGGCTCTCACCAAGGTTCTTTCAGTCGCTACGCTTTGTGAAAGCGTCACTTCGTGCCGAGCGCAAGCCCAAAAAAGAGCGGTGCCGCCAGTCCCTACACGAGGTATGGGCTGACAGCACCGCTATTATTAGAGAAGTTTCCTTTTCTGATACAAAGTTACTGAGGATTTCATAGTCAGGCAACAAAAGACCTACATTTCGCCCCTGCATTATGCGACAGACATACATGAAAGGCGACAGCCACGGCAAAACGCTGCCGTGGCTGTCGCAAAAGACTATTTTTATCTCAGATTTTACAAAATGGACATAAGATGGGGTCACTGTGTCATGGCACACGCCATTCAACGATGTATGTCAAAATGCATTGTTGCCAGATAACGGCATAGCGATGGGACAATACGTGTAATTTTAGTTCTATGAAGGGGGTAATATGTTTCTTTACGTGAGGAATGTTTTGGTGTATTGAAAGTTTTTCGTAACTTTGCATTGATGAAGGAGAAAAAAAGAATAACCAATAGAATCACACATATAACAACATGACTAATCTGAAGAAACTATTACTCGCCATGATGCTCGTGGGCGGTACCATGGCTGAGGCTCAGCAGCCCATACCTTATCAGGCGCAGAAAGAGGAGATGCTGCCCTACCAGAATCCACATCTGTCATCGCTGAATCGCGCTCGCGACCTCTGTTCGCGACTGACGCTGAAGGAGAAGGCACAAATCATGATGAACGGTTCGCAGGCTATAGACCGCCTGCATGTGCCTATGTACGAATGGTGGAGCGAGGGACTGCACGGCGTGGGACGCAACGGTTACTCCACCATCTTCCCCATCACGATGATGATGGCCTCTACATGGAATGACCAACTGGTATATCGCGTGTTTGATGCCGTAAGCGACGAGATGCGCGTGAAGAACACGCAGGCTCGCCACGCAGGAGTGGTCGGCCGCTATCAGGGCTCGTCGGTATGGACGCCTAATATCAATATATACCGTGACCCACGCTGGGGACGCGGACAGGAAACCTATGGCGAAGACCCATATCTGACGGAGAAGATGGGTCTGGCGGTGGTTGCCGGTCTGCAGGGTACAGACCTCGCTACGGGCAAGCTCAACGGACGCTATTATAAACTACTGGCCTGTGCCAAGCACTATGCCGTACACTCTGGACCAGAGTGGAACCGCCACACCTTCGACGTGCAGCAACTGCCTGAGCGCGACCTATGGGAGACCTATATGCCGGCATTCAAAGCCTTGGTGCAGAAGGGCAACGTGCGCGAGGTGATGTGTGCCTATCAGCGCATTGACGGTGAACCATGCTGTGGCAATAACCGCTATCTGAATCAGATACTGAGAAACGAATGGAAGTTTGACGGCCTCGTAGTCAGCGACTGCGGTGCCATCGGCGATTTCTGGATAAAGGGTCGCCACGAGGTCAGCGAGGATGCCAAGGCAGCTTCGGCAAAAGGCGTGCTCTCGGGTACCGATGTGGAGTGTGGTGCAAACTACAAGCGACTGCCCGATGCCGTGGCTGCCGGACAAATCACAGAGGCTGACATCGACACCAGTGTTGTAAGACTGCTGAAGGCTCGTTTTGAAGTAGGTGACTTCGACAGCGACGACCTCGTGGTCTGGACGCATATCCCTGAAAACTGCGTAGCGTCAGAGAAGCATAAGAAGCTTGCCCTTGAGGCTGCGCGTCAGGGCATCGTATTGCTGCAGAATCGCAACAATATACTGCCGCTCAGGAAGGATGCCAAGGTGGCCGTGGTAGGACCTAATGCTAAGGATAGTCTGATGCTGTGGGGCAACTACTCGGGTTTTGCCACTAACACGGTAAACATACTGCAGGGCATACAGCAGAAGTCAAAGAACGTGAAATACATAGAGGGAGCAGGTTTCGTAAGCAACGACGTGCTCGTGAGCCGCTATGGTAACTTCACCACGCCTGACGGCAAACCTGGTTTGAGCGGCACCTATTATAATAATGTAGAACTGAAAGGCGAACCTGTGGCAAAGGCTATATACAGTGCCCCTATCAGTCTTGACAACGGCGGTGCTACGGTGTTTGCGCCCGGCGTGAACCTGGAGAATTTCTCTGCACGCTATGAGGGTACATACCACTCAAAACAGGCTGAGACGCTGACCATGGAACTGTCGTGTGACGACGGTATGCGCGTAATCTGGGGTGGCGACACCATTTATAATCAGTATCGCTCGCGCGAGAGGATGCAGAAATTCGTGCGCGACTTGAAGGTAGAGGCGGGTCGTGACTATAAGCTCGTGATAGAATATATACAGCAGACGGCTGTGGCCAGAATGAAACTGGAACTTGGAGTAAAGACTACGTTGACGGAGAAGGATATAGTAAAGCAGACAAAAGGCTATGACTATGTAATCTTCGTCGGGGGTATCTCTCCGGCATTGGAGGGCGAAGAGATGAAGGTTGACCTGCCAGGCTTTAAGGGTGGCGACCGCACCAGCATTGAACTTCCAGCCAGTCAGCGTTCGCTCGTGAAGGCTCTGAGCGATGCAGGCAAGAAGATTATCTTCGTCAACTGCTCTGGTGGTGCAGTGGCTCTCACTCCAGAGGCAGAGCGTTGCGATGGTATGCTGCAGGCATGGTATGCCGGTGAGCAGGGCGGCACGGCCGTTGCCGACGTGCTTTTCGGTGACTATAACCCTTCGGGCAAACTGCCAGTAACGTTCTATAAGGATGACTCTCAGTTGCCAGACTTCCTTGACTATACCATGACGGGACGCACGTATCGCTACTTCCGTGGCGAACCGCTTTTCCCATTCGGCCACGGACTGTCATATACCACGTTTGAGAAGAAACTCAACCGCGTCGGTCCTTACAAGGATGGATGCTACGTGGAGGTAGAGGTGAAGAATACCGGCAGTCGCGATGGCGATGAAGTGATACAGGTATATCTGAAGAAACCATCTGATACTGCTGGTCCAGTGAAGACCTTGCGCTCCTACCAGCGTGTCAGTTTGAAGGCTGGAGAGATGCGCACAATCGCCATAAACCTTGAGGGCGACCAGCTCCTCTGGTGGGATGAAGCCAGCAACACCATGCAGCCGCTTACCCCAGGCGAGTATGAGGTGGAGATAAAATAAGCGGGATGAAAAAAATATGTATCAGGGTAGTAAGTTGTATTACTTACTACCCTGATATCCATTTTTAAAAACAATTTTCAAGATACAAAGGAAAAGACCCACAAGACCTTTGACATTGATTAGAAACTGTTTTCACGGGACACCTCTGCGACAGGCACGTGTTACTTTATTATAACTTTGTTATTATAATCTTATTATAATGCAAAATTACGACATTTTTCCGTACTTGCAAATTTTCCAAAAGAAAAAGCTTTTGTTACTGATAAACGCCTCCCTTCATGTCATTTCAAGAGAAGATATGGCTCGCAAGACCATAAATAAACGTTACAAATAATATTTCAATTTTCTCCCAATATGGAAGAAAAAATGACGCAGAATACTCTGATGTCTTGATATTGTCAGGCTTTTTTCATATCTTTGCAACTGTTATGAAATATGTCAATAGAATAAACTTTTTGCGTCGTTGGTCGCTGGGCAGCGTATGCCTGGTGACGGTGGTGCTTCTCGCTGGATGCGCCTCGCAGCGTGGCTGCTATGTAGGCGTGCAGGGCGGTGGAATGGTGTATTATGAGGAGCG
>CAMNCV010000097.1 GCA_946534585.1 uncultured Prevotellaceae bacterium | reverse complement strand
TGATTTTCTCAGATTTTGTTGTACCTTTGCCATGTCATTGATGATTTTGCTTGTCTTGATTTTGCAGCACTAAGGTAAGTGAAAAATCTGGCATGACCAAATCCTGAGCCGCTCGGCTCTGCCGCTTCGCTCGTCGAAGAACATTTTGTTGCCCAGGTACTTATAAAAAATATTAAACTAAAGAGCTGCGAAATTTAGGATAAGTACACATATGTCAAAGAAAAAAAAAATAGCAATAATCTGTTGGTCAGATCCGTATGACAGGAAGGGGCTTACAAATGCCATGTTAGGTAGGGCACGTCTGCTTATCAACACGGAGGATTATGATGTGAATTGCTATATGATTTCTGAATACGAACCATGGTATGTAAGACTGCTGCGTAGGACACCTAAGCGTGAGAAAAAGAAGCTGATGACACTTGATGGTGTCAATGTGCATGTATTGTGGTTTAATTATTCTATAGTTGATTACATAAGCCGAATAAGGTTGCATGGGCGAGGTTTCTTCAGAGAAAGATTTACAAAGAATTTACATGACCATTTTAAGTATTATGATTTTATCATAGCACATTCGTTAGATGCTGGTAAGACGGCATTGTATGCAAAAAAAGAATGGAATATTCCGTATAGCATCACTTGGCATGGCTCTGACATCAACGTTGCGCCTTGGGACAATCCGAGTGAGGGAAGGGTTATAAGGGAGATTATCGAAAAAGCAGATGTGAATTATTTTGTCAGTAAGGCATTGATGGAGCGTTCTGATAAATTAACGACAAGGGGAGTGAAGAAAGTTCTGCATAACGGGTGTGACAGCAGATTTCGTAAATATGATGAAGCAAGGTGTGAAGAACTGCGAAAAAAGTTTTGTGTCAAAGGGAAGAAGGTCATTACGTTTGCAGGAAACCTTATCGATATAAAGAATCCGCTTTTATTACCTGAGATTTTCAAATTAGTACATAGGGAGGTGCCTAATGCTACGTTCTGGGTAATCGGCGATGGCAAACTTCGTGGACAGATGGAGAAGGCATCTGTTGATGTTCCTGTACAATATTGGGGAAACCAACCTGTGGAAATGATGCCGGATTTTCTTAACTGCACAGATGTGGTCGTGTTGCCAAGTAAGAATGAGGGATTGCCGCTTATCCTCGTTGAGGCTATGAATTGTGGATGTAGGGCTGTCGGTTCAAATGTAGGAGGTATAAAAGAGGTGATAGGAGAGAAAAATGTGTTGGACTATCCGGCAGATGATTTTGTGGAGAAATTCGCAGAGAAAGTGATAGAATTGAGCAAGACCAACAGGCCTGATACAGAATTTCAGTTGAAAGATGATTTCAGCTGGAAAAATGCAAATGCTATTGAAACCAGTGACATAAAAAGGATTATAGAGTGAAGGATAATGGTTTCGGTTATGTGTCAGGTATTATAACTATTTTAAATCACTTAATTTGTGGAAAGGTGCCGCTTGGTGGGCAATAAGTCCACAGTTGGCTTCCTATATACTACATGAATGGGATGAGAATACTGAACTGAGAAAGTACATGCGTACGGCTTTGTGTCCTGCTGAATTATTTGCGCAGACTGTGGCGTTCAATAGTGAAGAGTGGAGAGAGAGGTGCATAGAGTTTACGGATAAGGATAATTGTAATCTCCCGGCCTTAACTCCTTTGACGTGGGTTGCTTGGCAAGGTTCAGAGATAAAGGTCCTTGATGAAAGTGACTATGAAACTTTGAAGAATAGTGGTAAAATGTTTGCACGCAAAGTTGTTACGGGTAAGAGTGATAAACTGGTAAACCTAATACAGAGACATAACTGAAAGGCTGTATCGGATGCAGAAGAGTGCTTGTTTCATACTAAATTTCGGTCCTCATTATCGGTTCCCGATATACAAAAAGATAAATGAGGTGTTTGGCTCTCATTTCTATATCGGAAATAGTGACGGAACGGAACTAAAAGGGTTCGATTACGCTTCCTTGCCTGGCTTTCAGCGGGCTATGATAAGACATAATCTGCCTGGTGGTTTTTACTGGATGTGTGGCTCCGTAAGCACGATATTCAAGGATTATGGGAAATATGTACTTACGGGCGAACCGCTATGTCTGAGTAACTGGGTAGTGCTGATTCTTGCCAAGTTATTTGGTAAGGAAACGATATCATGGACTCACGGATGGTACGGACGCGAGCAAGGAGTAAAGAAATGGATTAAGAAACTCTATTTCCATCTTCATACCAAATGTATTTGCTATAATGAGTACGGGGCACGACTATTGGTAGAACAGGGAATAAAGGCAGAGAAAGTATGCACGATATACAACTCTCTGGATTCTGAAAGACAACGACAGATAAGAAACGAATTGGTTCCTACTGAAATATATCGTTTGCATTTTGGCAATGATAATCCCGTTATTATATATTGCGGGAGGATACAACAGTCAAAGAAAATACATCTGCTGGTTGAGGCTGTGGCACAGTTGAAGAGTGAGGGTATAGATGTGAACGCTGTGCTTATAGGCAAGCAAACAGACGGGGTTGACATGGCAACCATTGTCGAACAACTTGGGATACAAGACAGAATATGGTTCTATGGTCCGTGTTATGATGAAGAAAAGTTGGGAGAATTGTTTTATAATGCAGCAGTATGTGTTTCGCCTGGTAACGTCGGACTGACAGCTATTCATGCCCTTACATACGGTTGTCCTGTGGTAACACATGACAATATCCCCAATCAAATGCCAGAGTTTGAAGCGATACGCTCTGGAGTGACGGGAGATTTCTTCAAGGAAGACTCAGTAGAAAGCCTTGTCGAGGTTGTGAAACCATGGTTGAAGTTGACGAGTGAGCAGCGTAAAACAGTTAGGCAGCAAGCTTATCAAGAGATAGACGGGAAATGGAATATACAGAACCAGATTTCCGTATTAAAGAGAATAATATGATGCCGAAACTGTTTCAGATAAACGTAAGTGCCAACTGGGGCTCGCACGGAAAGATTGCAGAGCAGATAGGACAACAGGCTATGCACCGTGGGTGGGAAGTGTTTATGGCTTACGGACGACAGCATGACGAATCACTACTGAAGAATATACGCATAGGCTGTGACTATGACGTAAAAGAACATGCAGCAGAGTCGATGCTACTCGATAATCACGGACTGGCATCACGACAGGCAACAAAACAACTGATAAGGAATATAAGAATAGTTGAGCCCGACATTATTCATCTGCACAATATACATGGGTATTATCTGAACTACAAGATTCTGTTTGAATTTCTGAAGGAATATCATAAGCCCGTGGTATGGACGCTGCACGACTGTTGGCCGTTTACGGGACACTGTACGCATTTCGAATATGACGGTTGCTTCAAGTGGAAAGAGCAATGCCACGACTGTATAAACAGAACGGCTTATCCCAAAAGTCTGTTCATAGACAGGAGCAGCAGGAACTATAAAATCAAGAAAGACAGTTTCACAGGACTGGACGATATGACGCTGGTGCCGGTTTCCGACTGGCTTCGTGGATACGTAGAAGAGTCGTTCCTGCGTGACTATCCTGTAAGGGTGATACATAACGGCATTGATACGGACGTGTTTTCCCCTATGCCAGTCAGAGAACATCACGGCTACAACATACTCGGTATAGCAAGTAACTGGAAGATGAGAAAAGGTTTGCCCGATTTCATTCGCCTGCGTGAGTTGTTGCCTGACGACTGCCACATAACGCTCATTGGAACCACGAGTGAAGAAATAAAGCACCTGCCTTACGGAATAACCGGCGTGCAACGTACGGAGAGCATTGCTGAGTTGGCACGCTTCTATAGTGAAGCGGATGTCTTGGTAAACCCGACCTATGAAGACAACTATCCGACAGTAAATCTTGAGGCATTGGCATGCGGAACGCCTGTCATTACTTATCGCACGGGGGGAAGTCCGGAGTCAATCACTGACGAAACTGGAGTGGTGGTAGATAAGGGTAATGTCGAAGCACTAGCTGAAGCAATAATAAAGATGCGAAGCGGCACTACGAATATAACCCGTGAAGCTTGCCGTAGGCATGCTGTAGAGAATCATAACCAATTGACACGTTTCAGGGAATACATAGAGTTGTATGAATCTCTTCTTGCGAAATAGCAAGGTTATTTAATAATCTTAAGATAAACGATGACAGATACTACCGTAATAATCCTCACTAAGAATGAGGAAACAGACATAGAACGTTGCATCCGCTCCGTAGAAGGTTGGGTGAAACGCATTGTCATTGTTGACAGCGGCAGTACTGACCGAACCGTTGAGATTGCGGAAAGACTTGGGGTGGAGATAGTAAGGCATGAACCATTCGTTGATTACGGCAGGCAGTTTAACTGGGCTATTGATAATCTGAGAATAAAGACCACTTGGGTATTTCGACTGGATGCTGACGAGGTGGTTACGCCAGAGTTGCGCAAGGAACTTGAGAAGGAACTGGAACATCATGCTACAGATGATGTGTCAGGCTTCATGATGCGTTACAAGGTAGAGTTCATGGGCAGATACCTTATGCATGGAGGTTTCTATCCTTTCCAAAAGATAACCATCTTCAAGTATGGCAAGGGCAGGTTTGAAGAACGTGCCATGGGCGAGCATATCGTATTGTCGGAGGGTAGATGTATGGATTTGAAGAATGACGCTATACATCATACACTGAAGACGTTAGACTTATATATAAACAAGCATAACTGGTATGCAACGCGTGAAGTGCAGGACTATTTCGACGTACGCTCAGGTCGTGAGAATGCACTGCTTGACGGTCAGCCAGAGAAAGCGAAGAAACTGCGTGACGGCTTGTACTACCGACTGCCGATGTTCTTGCGTGCCAGACTGTTCTTTTGGTATAGATACTATCTGAGGCTCGGTTTCCTTGACGGAACACCAGGCTATATTTTTGCCTTCATGCAGGCTTATTGGTACCGCACACTGGTCGATGCGAAACTCTATGAGCATAACCTCAAAAATAACAACAAGTAATGAAGCTCACTCTTACGCAAAATACCCTGCTTTGTCTCGTTAGTCATGCTGTTGGATTTTCCAAGCCTTTGCCCGATGAGATATATGAAACGGACTGGGATATGCTTATTCGCGCGGCAGTAAGGAATGGCGTAGCACCTTTGGCTTTCACGGGATATGTAAAGAGCGGACTGAACGATGACCATAACTGCAAACTCAACGGCAAGGATTTGAGGCGCCTAAAGTTGACGTGGATGGGACTGGAAATACCACAGCGAAAGAATTACCAACATCAACTGAAGGTACTGCAAAAGATAACGACATTCTACGAAAACCACGGCATAAAGGTACACGCAATAAAGGGTTATCCCTTGTCGTTATGCTATCCGGATCCGGAACTGCGTACGTCAAGCGATATTGATATTTACTGCGGAAAAGACTATAAACGCTCAAACGAACTGATGGAGCAGAAGGGAGTGAAGGTTGACTACAGCGAACACAAGCACTCCACATTCAGCATCAACGGTATAGCGATTGAAAACCATCACTCATTCCTAAATGTGCATGCACATCCGTCAAGCAGGCTCGTTGAGCAGTGGATTGAAGACAATCTGGATTCACATACAGCCATACTGCTTTATCTGATACGACATTCGGCAGAAAACTTCACGGCTTCGCAGGCAACACTGAGGCAGGTACTTGACTGCGGACTCTATGCCCAGAGGTATCAGGACTTTATTGATTGCGGCATACTAAAGGAATCAGCTGAAGAAGCAGGTATGATAGGCTACATGGACACTGTAACCTTCATCTGTACGGAGTATCTCGGATTTAGCGACAGCCTGTTTCCGCCACTTAATACTGAACGTGAGACGCTCATCAGAGCTGCGGCTGACATAATAGAGCCGGAATTCAACGAAGAACATCCTTCGAGCATACCAAGCGAGATACGTTATAAACTACGCCGATGGAATAAAAACCGGTGGAAACACGATATGGTATATGCCAACGAAAGCCTTATTGGCTCATTCATATCCCAAATGTGGAGCCATCTGCTGAAACCCTCAACCATATTATATGGATTGAAGGCGGAGCGCAGTTCGTAATAAATCATGAATTGTGGTAAACACTTATCCAGACAGTACGAACAAGGATGAAGATTTCTATAATCACTGCCACATACAACAGCGCACGGACACTGCGTGATACGCTGGAAAGTATCCTCAGACAGACACACCATGACTACGAAGTCATAATACAGGACGGTCTGTCGCGTGACGATACGCTGGAGATAGCTCGCGACTACGAGCCACGCTTCAGCGGACGTATGCGTATATTCTCAGAGAAAGATAACGGACTGTATGATGCCATGAACCGCGGCATCGTTCACGCAACAGGTGATGTGGTAGGCATACTAAACTCCGACGATTTCTATGCTGATGACCATGTGCTTGAATGGATAAACGAGGCCTTTGAGCAGGGCAATACAGACTGCACCTTTGCCGACCTCGTATATGTCAGCGCCAACGATACCACGCAAGTGGTACGACGATGGAAAGGGAGCCCATACGAAGAAGGAGCCTTCGTCAAGGGCTGGCATCCTGCTCACCCTACTTTCTACGTAAGACGTGAATGTCTTACGGAGTATGGTGCCTTCGATACTACGTTTGCCGTGTCTGCCGATTTTGAATTGATGCTGCGCCTTATTGAGCACCACCATATCCGTACTTGTTATCTGCCTCACTGCATGGTGCGTATGCGCGAGGGCGGTGAGAGCAACGGTACGCTGCGCAACGTAATACGTGGAAACAAGAATATCATGCGTGCCTTCCGCAAGAATGGTGTCAGGGTCAGTTGGCTGTATCCTTTGAAACGCCTTGTGCCGAAGGTTCTGGATAGGCTCGGACTAAGATGAGGTGAAGTGGCAGAAAAATTTGTAAAGCCTGCGCTGACAAGGCAAGGGCAATGACAATTAAGGCATGTTCTAATCATTTAGAACATGCCTTAATTGTTTCTGCCTAAGCATCGTGCCTGCGTTTGTCGCCGTCGGCACGCATACACAGCCTTTATAAAGGCAAGAGCCTCGGCCTCCAAATCTTTTGCCTCTTGCTTAATGTCAGCAGTAGAGCCGATGATTACTCGTTGCGTGATTCCTCCTCACTCTTTATAAGCTGTACGTTGGTTTCCTCAATCAAACTCAATTTAATGGCATTGTTGTCTTTGCCAGGACGATACCAATGTTGCTGGCCAAACCACTCCTGCAAATCCTTTGACTTAAAGCGATAGCCGTGGCGTGCCAGAATCTCGTTGCGCATCAGTCGTAACTCATGCTTATTAGGAATTCCCGACAGATACGCACGATTGAGCAATGCGATGGATGTTATCTCGCTGGGCAAATCCTGTGTCATCTGATACTGCAGTTCCTCGCAGGTACCCTTGTCGTGAGGCGTCAGCACAAGAGTCCACATTATGTCGCCACTTGGTTTCCTCACTGCGAGGAAGTTCATACCATCCTGACGTATGTACTGCACCTTCCAATCATACTGTGCGCCAAACGGAGCATCATCTGCTTGACGGCTTGGTGTCAGCTTGTACATACCGGGTTTGCCGCTGACCTTCTCAAGCGTGACCTCTTTGTCATCGTCGTCGGTCATATATACATACTTGTCCATACGTACATCCTGCACGGTGTAAAGCGTATAGCCATCAAAAAACTTGTCGCCCACCTTTATCGTCTGGGCTTTCGCACCGCATACCACGCAGGCAAGCAATGCAATGATAGTGAGTAAATTCTTCATTTTAATGCGTTATTAACAATTCTTGTAGAGAAATTAGATAATCCTCTGCAAAGTTACGAAAAAAGTCTGTAACGAAAGACGGATTTTGGAGAATTAACGCAGAAAGCGCGTAAATAAATGGCAAGACGGGGAAAATCGAGGAAGTTCAGTTTTAGGCTGAATGCAAATTTGGGAGGAATAAAGAAGTAGTTAGGTTTCTTATCCGGACTCGGCTTTGCCGCTTCGCTCGTCGAAGAACCCGTGAGACGGTCTTTGGAGCCAGTTAAACTTCGTTAATCGGATAGGCAATATGGGGCATAACGAAGAACCTCTCACCACCCGTTTCTGATTCCGCGAACTGATATATTTTGCATAGCGATGGAACCAACAAAAGATAGTAGTTTTGCAGCTGGAATTAAAAAAGAGTAAGAAACATGAGCAGAAGCACATTTTCAGTACTGTTCTACGTGAACAGAGGTAAGGAGAAGATAAGACCAGACTTATGAGCGACAAGAGTGATTTCAACACAGAAAGAGATGAGCCACGGAAAACGTTGTTTGGAGTGGAAGCAAGGTTGTGTTTTCGTAACCCGAAAACTTCCTTACTCCACACTTCAAAGAGTCACATGGAGGGGAATCCGCTCCCGATGGTCGCAAAAATATGAGTTCGACTACTTTAGCGAGAAGACACAGATAACAATGTATAAGCCTTATTGCAATTTTGAAAGGACGAGACCAAATTCCTTGTCCTTTTTTGCATTTTACGTTGATTTATATGAAAACATTTGTTTTCTTAATACTAATTTACTATATTTGCACACGAAACGCCTATAAAAAAGATTCCTACTAAATGAAGGAATATACCCATTATAACCGCATCAAGTCAGTCTTGGCAGAGAAAAATAAGACCGGAACGTGGCTATCCGAACAGATGGGACGAAACTTTGGTACTGTCTCACGATGGATGACAAACAAGGTACAGCCGTCGATTGAACAACTTTATGAGATTGCTAAACATCTTGATGTGGATGTGAGAGAATTGTTGGTGGCATCAATAGTAAAAAGGTATGGCTACAAATAAAAACGCACAATTACGGTATCAGATACTGGATAGATGCTTCAGTAATTTCCAGAAACGATACGAGATAGATGATTTGCTGGATGAAGTCAACGAACATTTGCTTGACATATTTGGCACTACAGTAAGCACTCGCCAGATACGTGAAGATATAAAGTACATGCGTGACCGCGTTTCATTCAATGCTCCCATTGTTGCCTATCCTTACGATGGCAAGAAGTGCTATTATCGCTATTCTGACCGAAATTTCTCCATCTACAACAACGAGTTGTCTGTAGCAGACCTCAACAAACTACAGTCCACGATAGACATGTTAACCCGTTTCAGGGGCATTACCTCCAATGTCTGGCTTGAAGAAGTCATATCCAATTTAGAATACCGTTTTGGTCTGAAGGCAAATGCAGAACATCTTGTATCCTTCGAGCAGAATGAGCAACTGAAGGGTATTGAGCACTTGGCTGACATCATTGATGCAACAATAAACCATCAGACACAGGAAATTGTCTATCTGACTTTCAGAGGCAAAGAGATACAGATGACCATCCATCCATATTATGTCAAGCAGTATAATGGTCGCTGGTTTCTGTATGGGCTGAATGATGAACGTAATGAAATCAGCAATCTGGCACTCGACAGGATTCAGAGTTACAAGATGTCGGAGATACCTTTTAAGAAGAACGAGCAAATTGATTTCTCTACATATTTCGATGATGTCATGGGAGCCACCATACCAAGCGAAGATGTGGCGAAAGAGACCATTGGTTTGCAATTCTCTGCCAATCGCTATCCTTACGTTGTGTCCAAGCCTATTCACAAGTCACAGAAAGTCGTTGATGAATCAAACTGCGTAGTGGAAATTGAAGTTCGTCCCACAAGGGAACTTGACCAACAGCTATTTTCCTTCATTCCTGACGTTGAAGTGCTCTATCCTGAGTGGTACAGGCAGCGAATAATGGAAAAAATCGAGGAAAACTTAAAAAAATATTTGTCTATGCAGAAAGACCGCACAGATGATTCCTACCTTTGCACTCGATAAAAAAAACAATAATATGAAGATTACAGAATTTGAAAAGAGATTCGAAGGAAATACGAATCTCCTTATTGCAATAGAATCTTTATTTCTTAATAGAAAAGTGAAAAGAACAAAGTCAATGGTGCAGATAGAAACGTCTGCTTCTAATGAGCATTTATCTTTGTCAACTTTACTAAATGCCGAAGATGAAGGAAACATTTCTGTGGTATATGTGTTACCAAGTTCTTTCCTGTCTGAAGAAAAAACAAAGGGTATTAGGCAAGGACTTATAGATAGAGATTTGCTCGATACAGTCGTACCTATTCCCTCAGGCTGGTTAGATAATGTGAGCAAAGACATAGTTTTACTTTATCTGAACAACAATAATCGCCAGAAGGGTGTTGTTAAGCTCATTGATATAACTTATGATAGTGGAAGCGATATTGCCCCAAATGGGTGGAGTGTTGCTAATCTTATCTTCTATGATGCTTTTCCAGACTGTAATAACTTGCTTGGGGGAATAGATGAAGATCAAATGGATTTACTCCAAGACTATTTTAATGAATTTGTTTATGTAGCAGGACACTACGAAATTAAGGAAACAGGTTGTTCTTTGAATCCAGCCCATTACATAAAGCGCGTTCCTCATTATAATGGACACTATTTATGTGAGTTGTGGGATACCGTAGATAAAACAGTAAGTAATGCTAAAGGAATAATCCTCCATGAATATGACTTGAAAGATTCTGCATCTCATTATGAAATAGAAGTATCATTAATAGAGTCTTCTGAAGGGAATAGCGATTACTATGTCCTTAATGGTCAGTATATACTTGTCGCAAAAACAGGCAAATTACGTCCGACGTATATAAACACAAAAGGTTATACCGTTTATGCTCCTTGTAAAGAAATCATTGCAATCACTGTTGATAATGACAAGTGGCTATATGATTATGCTATTTGCGAATTGCGAAAGCCGTATGTTGAATGGCAACGAAATAAATGGCAACGTGGACTTGTCTCTTTCATTCGCATTTATATACCAGATAGTACAGATGGTAAAACATCAATAGAATTGCAAAGAGAGTCTTTTGTACAAAGTAAGTTTCATGATGTCTGCGAATACTGTAAATATCCAGATTTACTTAATCTAATGGCGAAACTTGGAATAGAGGACATAAAGAATGATTCAAGTGTGCCTCATACGATAAGGAATGTAATGGAAAATTATGTTTTACCGTTATTGTGCAAAAATGGTGTTAGGCCCCCAAAGGACAGGAACGGCAATGTGCCAAATCTTAAAACTAATATTAGTGGATATAGCCTTGCGCTGTCTCAAAAAGAAGACACGCCTGAATATATTAAACGTTGCTTTCATACTTTTTCCGAACTACTTCAGGAAGGCTCTCACGATAATTATGATACAGAAACTCAGAAAGCTATTCGAGAAGGATTATGTCCTTACCTCACAACTTCACTGGTCTATGACTTGTTTAATGTCATTGTGTGGTGTAAGCAATTTGAAAACAAAACAAGATAAAATATTTGCATTATGACGAACAGAGAATTTTTACAGGCCCAAGGCTTCGAGGGATTCAAGACTGTGGGCGAGTTGATGGATGGAGCAAGGGCACGGATCCCTGCACAGATGGGCGTTTATGTTGTGCTTCGGGAAAGCAAGTCGGAGCCACAGTTCTTGTCAGAGGGTTCAGGAGGGCACTTTAAAGGCCAAGATCCAAATGTGTCTTTGTCAGAGTTGAAAGATAATTGGGTGGAAGGTACACCTGTTGTTTACATAGGTAAGGCTGGTGGAGCAGGTAGTACCGCTACGCTCAATAAACGTTTAGGACAATATTTACGTTTCGGGCAGGGAGCCAATGTAGGCCATTGGGGAGGACGTTACATTTGGCAGTTGGCCGACTCAAGAAATTTAGTCGTATGCTGGAAAACGTTAACAGATGACGATCCAAGAGAGGTGGAACGCCAAATGATTACGGATTTTAAAGCTGCTCATGCAGGTAAAAGACCTTTTGCAAACTTGATGGACTAATTTTCAGGGGAATGGTAGTATCATTGCTACCATTCCCTATTCTAACAAAATTACTTATTAATATGGAATCTCAAATTAAAACAGTAAATCGAAACATCGCCAAAAGCGAGAAATGTAGATGCAAATACGGCAAGCCTATCAGATTCAACATATTGCAATTAAACATAACCTATAATGGCGAGACCTCAAGTTATCAAATTGAAGCCAAACATCTATCACCAGATAAAGACTCTATTTATTTCTATCCTTCTATAAAGAACGGGCAATTGGAAATACAATGGAATGAGGAAGTTGCTGATTATATTCACAAGATATAGGTAGTGAAGCAACCGCGTTTGTTATATAAGACTGATATCACTATCATTGTTCTATTCTTCGTCCTCTATATGATTGGCTACGCCTGGCTGATTGTATAAGGGAGTATCCGACATTATTGACAATGCACGGTAAGAGGTTGTCGTATATGTAAACAAACATTCTGACTTGATGTTCTGGCATATAGGCCATTATATCAATGAGGATATGGGCTACAAGCAGTATTCTGCCTATGGCAGCAAAATTCTTGCGACACTGTCGCAAACATTAACGTGGAGTCATTTTTTGGAACTCGTTACCATAGAAGATAATAACAAGCGATTGTTCTATCAATAGATGGGCATTGCTGAGCATTGGAGTGTCAGGCAGTTACGAGATAAACAGGATGAGATGGCATATGAACGTTCTCTGATAGCTGTAAAACCCGAAGATGAGATAGTGAAGACTCTTGAGAAAGTGACTCCAACCTACATGGAGCCAGATGTAGTGCTACGCAATTCATACGCTTTTCTATCATCGAAAGTTGAAGTGCCTGGTTGCTATTGACATTTTTCTTTTGTGTTCCCGAGTGCATAGTAAGTTCGGTGAAGCCAAAATTACGAGAAAAACGCAATACAGCAAAGAGAAAAGGTGAATATCTGTTTGTTAAGTATTAGAAATTCTCAACTTCCAATCCTTTTTCTTTTCTTGATATTTGGCGGAATGGGAAAAGTTTAGTAACTTTGCAGTCAAATGCGATAACCGTAAATGATACAAACACTAATAATACCCTCTCTGGCGTTTGCCATAGCATTAGTACTGAGCATATATATATTGCCGCGTATGATGGTGGTAAGCGTGAAGAATACATGGGATCGTAAAGGCGACGAACTTGATAAGCAGGGTGTTCGCATATATCAGATAGCAGGATTGTCGGTATTGCCGATAGTACTGCTGGCGTTGTGTGCGTCATTACTGATACCAATGGTGATGCCGTGGCCGTTGGCGGCAAAGTCATGCATTTCAATGGTGCCGCGTGTGTTCTCTCTAATCACAGGGGCTTTAATATTATACCTTGTGGGGTTGAAATTCGATATCCACGGTGCATCCTTGGGCATACGCATGACGGCTATTCTTCTTGCATCGTGCGTCTTTGCCGTGTCGGATATGTCGATAAAAAACCTTCACGGACTCTTCGGACTGTATGAGATACCGATGTGGGCGGCAGCACCGCTTACGGTGTTTACGGCGTTTGTAATCATAGGCGTGTTTCGTTTGCTTGATGGATTTGACAGCCTTGTCAGCGCAGTGGGACTTATCACGCTGCTTCTGTTCATCCCCATCGTCACTTGTTCCAACCGCATTACCCCTATGCTTATCATGGCTGCGTTGCTTGGAGTGATTACGCCTTATTGGGTGATAAAGACATTCTGGAAGCGTTGGGAGCATTGCTCTATGGGTAACTCAGGCAGTTACATACTTGGATTTTTCGTGGCTTATGTATTCATTGTTATCTGCCGTGGTTCAGGTGGAGAATATAAGCCTGGAGCCATGATGGTGGCATTGTCGGTGCTCTTGTTCCCTGTGCTCGATATAGTCAGGGTGCTTGGTAGCCGATTGCGTGACGGACGTGAGGTCTTTACGCAAGACCGCAACCAAATCAACAACAAACTCTACCGTACGGGCATTACACGTTATGGCGTAGCCGCGTCGCTTGCCATCATTCCGCTGATATTCGCATTGATGACTTATACGTTGGTGAATCTCGGTGTTGCGCCTACGCTGATATTCGTAGCTGATATATTGCTGTGGTTTGTGATACACTGGGTGCTCAACTGGCGCATACGCGCATATGAGTCAAGCAGTCATCGGCTTGCATGGAACAAGGAGTATGGTGAAGAAGCATGGAATGCAGCCGTGCCGCGTGAAGTGCTGGAAAAGAAGATACGCACCTTCGGCACTATGGGCCTGCCTTCTAATATGGTGGAGAGGGATGCTATGGCTTTTATTCCTGATGGTATGACAGCGTTGGAAAGAGGACTGAAACGTGGTGTGGATATGCTGATTTCAGCGTTATGTATCATCGTGTTCTCACCGCTTTTCCTGCTCAGCTATATACTGATAAAGATGGATGACGGAGGCCCTGCCATCTATTCGCAGGAGCGAATAGGCAGATTTGGTCGTCCTTTCCGTATATATAAGTACCGCAGTATGCGTCTTGATGCTGAGGCTATGGGACCGCAGCTCAGCCATAAGGGTGGCGATGATGACCCGCGACTGACGAAGATAGGACGTTTCCTGCGCAGGCATCACCTTGACGAACTTCCACAGTTGTGGAATGTCCTGTGTGGTGATATGGCATTTGTGGGCTATAGGCCAGAGCGTAAGTTCTTCATTGACCAAATAATGCAGCACGACCCTCGATATGCTTTCCTGTATCAGATACGTCCGGGTGTTACGTCGTATGCCACACTCTACAATGGCTACACAGATACCATGGAGAAGATGTTGCGTCGGCTTGAACTCGACCTCTATTATCTGAGGCATCGTTCTTTCTGGTTTGATATAAAGGTGCTGGTACTGACCTTTGGCAGCATCGTGTTTGGTAAGAAGTTCTGACGGCAAATGCTATGGCGGAAAAGATACTAATAACCGGTGCATCGGGATTTATAGGCTCATTCATCGTGGAGGAGGCTCTGCGCAAAGGTATGGAGGTATGGGCGGCCGTGAGGCAGGGCAGTAGTCTGCGCTATCTTCAGGATGAACGTATAAACATGGTGGAACTTAATCTCGCTGATAAGGAGCAGATGGTACGTATGCTCTGCGATGTGCAGTTTGATTATGTAGTACACGCTGCAGGAGCAACAAAAGCCTTGCGCCGCGAGGATTTCTATGCTGTGAACACCAAAGGCACGAGGAATATTGTTGAGGCTCTGCAACAGACGCAACATTCGATGAAACGGTTTGTTTTTATAAGTAGCCTTAGCGTGATGGGAGCTGTGCGTGAGGCAGAACCGCATACGGATATACTTGATAGCGATATGCCGCAGCCCAATACCAACTATGCACGGAGCAAACTCGCAGCGGAAGAATGGTTGCATGAACAGTGTAAACTGCCGTTTACCATACTGCGTCCTACTGGTGTGTATGGCCCGCGCGAGAAAGATTATATGTTGATGGCAGACACGATACGCAAGGGAATAGATACTGCGGTGGGATATAAACGTCAGGACTTGACATTCATATTTGTTAAAGACCTCGTACGTGCCGTGTTGCAATCGATGAAATCGGAGAAAACAATATGCAAGTCATATTTCCTGAGTGATGGCAAGGTATATAGTTCGCGCGATTTCAGTGATTTGATTATCGATGAATTGGAGAAAAAGTATGTCTTGCGCCTTACGCTGCCGTTGTGGCTACTGCGATGCGTTTGCGCAGTGAGTGATTGCTGGATGCACTTGACAGGCAAACTCTCAACGCTCAATAACGACCATTATAATATGCTTAGTCAACGCAACTGGCGGTGTGACATCATGCCGTCGCAACGAGATTTTGGCTATTCTCCGCAGTGGTCTTTGCGGCAAGGCGTACATTCTATGTTGTATGAAAGGTGATATGAGTAATAAGAAAAAAATAATACTCCACGGATTTACCGCTGCTGAAGTGGCTCAGTTCATCTATGCAGCGTTCACTGTTCTTTTGATATTGTTTACGTGGTCGAACGTAGGCGATGCAGCGTCATTATTGCTGACAAGGGCGATGGCTCTCGGTGGTACGCTTCTCCTGTGGCTTGTGTATCAGTTGTGGCCGGTCAAGGCAGTGATGCTCTGTAGGGTGGCTTACATGCTTTTCTTGCTTGGAGTATGGTATCCCGATACTTACGAATTAAATCATCAGTTTGGAAGCTACGACCATCTGTTTGCTTCGGCAGATCAAACGCTTTTTGGCTTTCAGCCTGCTGCTATGTTTTCGCAGACATTCTCTTCGCCCATTGTGTCTGAATTGATGTATATGGGCTACGTGTCCTATTATCTTTTCTTCATATTGACGATAGGATGGGTGTTTTTTAAGGATTATAAGCAGTTAGACCGCGTAATGCTGATTGTATTCGGAGGCTTCTTCCTGTGCTATGTGGTGTATGACTTGTTACCTGTAACAGGACCGCAATACTATTACCTTGCGGTTGGTATGGATAATATAATGCAAGGCAACTTCCCTGATATAAACCACTTTTTCACCCATTCCACCGAGTGCTTGAAGTCTCCAGGATGGCAAGACGGACTGTTTTATCAGTTTTGCCAGATGGCACACCAGGCAGGTGAGCGTCCTACGGCTGCGTTTCCGTCGAGCCATGTGGCCATTGCAACACTCGTTATGATGATTTGTCTAAAGATGAGATTGAGGATATTGGCGCTGTTTCTTTTAGTGCCTTATGTGTTCCTGTGTTTCTCCACCGTATATATATATGCTCATTATGCCGTGGATTCTATAGCAGGTTTCTTCGTTGGAATCGCACTTTTCTATATCTTTGGCGGCGGGAAACTTGCCAGCTCGGCGAAATGAAATAAAGAATTGCCACGAATTGTGTTTTAATTTTTCTGCAAATTAAGATACAATTCGTGGCAATTCGTTTCTTGTTAAGTTTTGCGTTTGTATCAGTTTGTTTTCAAACTGCACCCACGGGAGGATTATTTTCTTCCGAAGTCAGCGGGTATTTCGCCCCATTCTTTCGTGTTCCACTTAACGATAGGTGTGCGGTAGTCATGCTTGCGTAGCCATTGCTCTGCTCTGCCTACGAGCTCAAGAGCCTTCTCTGTCTCGGGTGTTCTCGTTAACTTCGTTTTGCACGTACACTTGCTTACCCAGGACTGTGCGCTTATCGAGTCGCTATATATGGTATAACCCGTAAAGCCGTACTGCTCCATGAGTGCCAGAGCGTGGACTATAGCGAGAAACTCGCCAATATTGTTAGTGCCTTGGATTGGCCCGAAGTGAAACATTTGGCGACCAGTGGCAAGGTCAACGCCGCGATACTCCATCGGTCCGGGGTTACCCAGACAAGAAGCATCCACCGCCCATGCGTGAGTCAGTTCTGGATTCATGGCCTTACATTCTCTCTGGTACTTCAATGCCGAGCAGTGCCATAGCGTTCTTTATGGTCTTTGCAACATTCCGGGCAAGCATCAAGCGGAACTGCTTCTGCTCCATGGTATCGGCGCTGAGGATTGAGTAGTCGTGGTAGAACTGGTTGAAGGCCTTCGTGAGCTCGTAACAGTAGTTGGCAATGCCCGACGGACTATAGTCTTTGCCGGCCTGTGCCACTGCAGCACCGTATTCGCTAATCTTCTGTATCAGTTCGATTTCCTTCTGCTCAGGAGCGAACCCACTGGCAATAGCAGCGTTGATGCCCTCGGATGCAGCCTTGCGCATGATAGAGCGTATGCGTGCGTAGGTATATTGAATGAAAGGACCTGTGTTTCCGTTGAAATCGATAGATTCCTCAGGATTGAACAACATATTCTTTCTTGCATCAACCTTCAGTATGAAATATTTCAGTGCGCCCATGCCTACGATGCGTGCTATCTCCTGCTTCTCCTTCTCGTCCATGTCGTTGTTTTTGCCCAATTCATCGCTCGTCTTGCGTGCATCTGCTATCATTGCGGCGATTAAATCGTCGGCATCGACCACGGTGCCTTCGCGGCTTTTCATCTTTCCGTTAGGTAACTCCACCATGCCGTAGGAGAAATGGACTAAGTCCTTGCCCCATTTAAAGCCCAGTTTGTCAAGCAATATCGACAGTACCTGGAAGTGATACTCCTGCTCGTTGCCCACTACGTAAATCATCTGGTCAATAGGGAAGTCCTGGAAACGGAGTTTGGCTGTGCCGATGTCCTGCGTCATATATACCGACGTGCCGTCAGAGCGCAGCAGCAACTTCTCGTCAAGTCCCTCCTTGGTGAGGTCAGCCCATACTGAATTGTCCTCCCTGCGGTAGAAGAACCCTTTCTCAAGTCCTTCCTCTACCTTCTCCTTACCCTCAAGATAGGTGTCGCTTTCGTAGTAAATCTTGTCGAAACTTACGCCCAAGGCCTTATACGTCTCGTCGAAACCTGCATATACCCAGTCGTTCATCTTTTTCCAAAGCGCGCGAACCTCCGGGTCATTATTCTCCCATTTCACCAGCATCTCGTGGGCTTCCTTTATCAGTGGAGCCTCTTGCTTCGCCTTCTCTTCCTCCATTCCATCGGCCACGAGCTGCTTCACTTCCTCGCGGTAATGCTTGTCGAAAGCCACGTAGTAATCGCCAATGAGGTGGTCTCCCTTCTTGCCAGAAGACTCAGGTGTCTCACCGTTGCCCCATTTCAGCCATGCCAGCATCGACTTGCAGATATGTATGCCGCGGTCGTTTACTATGTTGGTCTTCACCACCTTGTTGCCGTTGGCCTGCATGATTTGTGCCAGTGACCATCCCAGCAGATTGTTTCTTACGTGACCCAGATGCAGTGGCTTGTTGGTGTTAGGCGAAGAATACTCAATCATCACCAGCGGACTATTGTCAGTGGCTTGCTTCTCGCCGTAGTGTTCGTCGGCATCCATGCGGCAGAGCAGGTCAGTCCATGCTGTTGGTGCGATGCTGAGGTTGAGGAACCCCTTCACTACGTTGAAATCGCTGATTATTGGGCATTTCTCTTTCAGCCACTCGCCTATTTCCTGCGCCACGTCTTCTGGCTTCTTCTTTGCCATCTTGACGAAGGGGAACACCACGAGGGTGAGATTGCCTTCAAACTCGCTGCGTGTTTTCTGCAGCTGTGCCATTTTCTCGGGCACTTCCTGCCCGTACAGTTCCTTGACGGCACTCAGTACTGATGATTGAATAGTCTTTTCCATTATATGATTGTCGTTTTAATGTGCAAAGTTACACTTTTTATATGGAAATTACGGGAAGTTAAGATAAATTAACACACCTTTCTTTATGAAAGTTGATAAAGTGGGTTCAATTAATTAGCTTTGTCAGATTTTCGAGTTTGTATCGAGGGCAGAGTGTCAGCAGATGAGGGAGCATAGCGGGCTATGTGACCGAGGATGCTGATAGTATGCACCGAAAGAAAGTGAAAAGATGACAAAACGCCAACCCTCAATTTAAGTTTAATATTACGGTGGTAATTAATAGAACCCACTATAAATTTCTATACGCGCTTTGCGTAATAAACATAACGTGAATAAGGCATGGAAGAATAACATGACAGACCTTGATTTTTCGGGCGAGAACGACGGTAAAGTAATCGCATAGCGATTGGAGGGTAATCACTTAGCGATTGTGTGGTTATCGCATAGTGATTGGAGGGTAATAGCATAGCAATTAGGAAGGAAATGCGTTGGGTTAAGAAAAATTAACACGGAAACTTTTGCATATCATATATTTATGTACTAATTTTGCATTTACTTTTGGTAAGAAACAAATGTAAAGGTGCGTTCTATTAGTTAGCGCTGTCAGATTTAGAATTTGTTTCAGAAAGAGAATATCACGAAAAACATAAAAACCTATTTATATTATATATAATAATAATGGAAAAGATAGGCATGAAATCTGTTATATCTACGCTGCGTGCCGTGGCGCTTGCAGCAGTGTTGTTGTGTGTTAATGCCGTGGCATTTGCCGAAAACGGAGAGTTTGACACGCCTGAGCGGGCTTTCTCATGGTACTCCAAGGGACCGGGTTGTATGCACGTGGCGTGGAAGTTGTGTAATAACAGTCCGAAGCGCACATTCCATAATGGTGACGTAGTATTAACCGACGTAAAGACCGGTGAGGAGATAAAGTGCTTTTTCATCAACGAAATAAACAGTGGTTACGACGGCTATATCGAGATGTCAATTAAAAACTATTTGGCAGACGAATCGCATGTTTTTATTACTAATGTGAGGAACAAGAACGGTCAGAAGGTATATCTGCCTGCAGAGCAGACAAAGTACCAGATAACAGCCAGCGGAAGCGGCACGTATGCTGACACCTATCTGGAGTTTGACTGGTATTTCCCTGTACGCTTCGCTGGACGCAAATTTCAAGTATCTGTGGTAGGTGACGCAAGTATCTGGCTTGATGGCACTGGCTATGCTAAATACGAAAAGAAGAACTTCGCCACGATGGAGTTTGACGAGATAAACTTGGACACCTACGATGCCATACCTGGCACGGAGGACGAGAACAAAGGCTCGTTGCGCATACCCGTATCATGTGACCGAGTGATGAATTATGCCGACGTGAGCATCAAGACGGCCAAGGGCTGGCGCGACATCGGTCGCACTACTTTTGATTCAAAGGCCTACAGCGGCTTTATCAAGCTACCCTCATACGAGGCGATAGACAGCGTAAAGACGGTTTTCAACGTGACTTCAGCATCATGGACCGACGTTACGGGCAATGCGCCTAAGAGTCTTGAAGGTGCAGTAACAAAGATTACAGGAGCCGTACAGACTATTCATGGCGTGAGGTTGCTGAAATCAGAGATGCTAAGAGACAGCAGCGACATTCTGCATACAGGTGCCGTAAAATTGCAGTGGCAAATAGGAGACGTAGGCAAGGATGATATTCTGGAAGGTGATATGTTTCAGGTACAACGCTCGTTGACAGGCAGAATTGAGGACTATAAGGACATAGCCTTGGTGCAGTTTGACAAGGACTCTCTGAACTATGAATATCTCGACACTACGCTCATTAGTGCGCTTGACACCACACTGATAGATAAGGCTCTGGGCATACCGCTGGTGCGCTACCGTGTGTTCCGTGCTGCAACGTCAGCACTGTGGGGAATGGAGCATAATCCCACCGTGGCGTACACAATGCCACAAATGCCTACGCTTGACCTGCATAAGGTGGATTATATAGAAGTGGAATGGGCTGACGAAGAGGAGCGTAAAGTAAAGGCCACATGGAGATATACTGATGAAAACAGCTCAGACCGCCTGCGTGTATGGGACGACCGTGCACAGATAAAGGTTATATACACCATGTATAACCGCGATAACAAAGAGGTTGGTACAGTGGAGCATATAGTCACGAAGGAAGAAGCAGAAAAGAAGACTGCCATCATGCAACTCAACCGCTCATGTGTGTATTATGAGTTCAGGATAGAGACAGTGCCAGGCACATCGCCGATAGGCAATGGCACGGGAAACATCTTCGTGCAGCTGAAGACTTCCGATGACTGGAGTGCCTTTGCAAAGCGTGTAAACTTCGGTGAGTTACAGCTGAACGCCATATTATTTGGCGACATAAGCATTACTGAGCCTATAGCATATTATAAAGGAGTATTCAATGGCAATGGCTATAAGTTAAGTTATAACTTTTTTGTTTCCCGAGGAGCCCTTTCACCATTCGCATTTCTTGCCGACGGGGCAGTGATATGCAATACTACATTTTCAGGCAAAACCAGTTCAAATGTTCAAAATGCGGCAGGTATCGCCTCAATTGTGGACGAAGGAGTGGTTTCCATTGAAAATTGCACTTCCAACATAGACGTTCATCAAGAAATTAATGCCTGGTATGCAAATACTTCAAACGGAGGACTTGTAGGCACAGTAAATAACAGTGCCAGTCTATTTATATCAAACAGTCTGTTCAACGGCTCATTCACCAACAACTATATAAACAATTCTGGCTATGGAGGATTTGTAGGTTTCAACGACAATTCAGCCTTCACGCTGGTTAGCAATAGCTATTTCGTTCCAACGAGAATTGATTACAAGGATGGTTTCTGGGGCACACACACCTTTGCTAACTACTATGACAACGACTGCCTTTTGGCACCAGCTATCATGGATTGTTTGTATAAGACAGAGTTTGGCACTCTTCAGGGTTCACACTCTTCCACTGCTCCAAGAAACTATCTATGGAATAGTGATGTACCTGCCGTCAGTCACTATAATTTTAGCACTCCTACAAAAGACTTTACGAAATACTTCCAAGTACTACAGACAAAATATCAAAGGTTCTACTACGAGAACTCTGGTCAGGTGTTGAAAGATTCGCTTAAGGCAGAAACACACCAGACGTCGGTTACGCTGACATGGCAGAGCGACGGCGGTGCAATTGACTCTTACGAGATATACCGCCGTAAGACCGACAATGGTGCGGCATGGGAGAAGATAGCCTCTAACATCACACAGATGGAGTATGAGGATAAGACCGTAAAACCTGTATTCCAATACTATTACAAGGTAGCATCACTCGTTAGTTGCGAAGGGGAGCAGAGGGTATATACCGACTCTGTCATAGGCAACTGCGTGCAGCATGGACGCATAGAGGGCTATGTGCGCTTCTCTGACGGTTCGGGCATACCCGATGTTTCAATCAGCGTGTCGCAGCAAGGCGAGGGAGCCAGTTCGCAGACGTGGCACGCCACTACCGATGCGGCAGGATACTTCCGTGTGGACAGTCTGCCCTACTGGCAAGGTCAGACTGGCAAATATCTCATCATGCCAAACGTAAGCAGTAATGACCTTACGGCAGAGAGTAGGGGAGGACTGAGCGTGACATTCAACAGCGAGAGCAACCTGTACCAGAACCGCATATTCACCGTTACCACCGGAGTACGCTTCACGGGCACCGTGCTCTATCACCATACCAGCATACCAGTGCAGGGCGTCAGCTTCATGGTTGACGGAAAACCTGTGCGCTCAGGCTCAGGAGCAGTGACCTCAGACTTTGAAGGACACTTCTCTTTCTGCATGCTGCCAGGCAAGCACACCATTCAGGCAGTGAAAGATGGACATAAGTTCTGGCAGGGTGGTTACTATACTGATGAAAGCGGAGAGACGTTCGTAGAGTTCTCTACAGACAAGGCAAGCATCTATTTCTATGATGATACCAAGGTGAAGCTTATCGGTCGTATAGCCGGAGGTAAGCAGCAGGGCGACATACCGCTCGGCAACTCACTGTCGCGCAACAATCTGGGTAAAGACCTTAAGATGGTGATGACGCTTGAGGGAGATAATGCTTCGTGGCTGGTGTTTGAAAATACCGACCGTAGCATCACTGAGCGTGACACTACATATATACACACCAAACTCAGCAAGAGTGACAATAAAGTATATCAGACCAAGGTACACACCAACCGTCACCGCATAGAGATAACACCCGATGTCAACACAGGCGAGTATGAACTGCTACTGCCACCGGTGAAGTGGAAGATACAGCAGATTACTGCACTGGGCTATTCTACGCTCTTCCAGGACGGCAAGACAAGTGACGTGATAGACCTTACAGACTCGCTTACAGAGCACACCGACACATATCACGGTGCGTGGAGCGTAGGAAATGGTGACACCATACGCGATGTTGACGTGAAGTACTATGCAAAGTACAACCGCATATATCGCTCGCCGATACAGATAGAGTACAAGCAGGCGGGCTATGATAAGTTTGACTACTTCGGCGACCGCATATACACCGCACAGTCGCTGGTAGGCGACAAGGTAAAGGTGCCGCTGGTATATCAGGAGAACGACTCTGTGAAATATACCTTCGGTTATCCTGTATTCAACATCGACCGTCAGTATCCGTTCGTGATTTCTGCGGTTGAGAAATATTACTTCAACAATAATACCAAGAGCGACACCGTTGACATCGTAAGCGTTAACGGCGGTGAGGTGACCATACGTAACGGCATGGTGAGCGGTTTGCATAAGGAGACTGTGACGCTCGACGAGAACGGCGAGGCCTATTATGTTATGCAGGCAGCCCAGCGTCCGTATCTTGTTACAGGCAAGGACGCGCTCTACACCGTCAGCATGACGTTACTTAAGGACGGTGTGACATACGAGGCAACACCACTCAAAGCCTATACCCTGAACCAATACTCACGCCCTGGAACAAAGGATTATCTCAGTGTAAGCGTACCGTTGCTCGTTGACGTGCTGCGCGACCCACCAGGCAGTGGTTCGTCGGCAAAGCTGAGCAAGGGTTCCACGCTGAAGATGGCATACCAGATGGATATGTCGTGGGCAGGCGGACTACAGTTGGGAGTACAGGCAGGCAGCGGTACTGACTATTATACAGGTATAGGAGGACTGGGCTTTGAGTCTGGTTTCATCAACACGGCAAAGACTGTATTCAAGACCTCATTTGATCTCATATTCTCAGGTTCAGGCCAGCGTGCCTTCTCTTACACCATGACAGCCAATGAGGATATATCCACAGATGCAGGTGCGACAATGGTGGGTGCTGATGCCGACGTGTATATGGGTCTCGTGACCGATGTATATCTTAGGCCTACAGTGATGATACGCGCTATACCTGACAGCACCTTCCAGCATAAGATTGGCGAACTGGCAGCAGGACGCATGGTGGAGATAGCAAAGGGCTATGGCGACGATGGCGGACTGTTCCACTTGGTGCGCGACGAGGCGATAGGTTACGGACAACGCATAACTGCCGACTTCGCCCACTCGCAGACGTATATCATCGAGCAACTCATACCCGACCTTGCCAACCAGGCTCTGTCGCTGATGTATATCGGTACCGAGAGTCAGGCGCAGTCATTGGCCAACAGCACTGGCAAACCAGTATATCTCTCGTTGCGTAGCAAGGATGACGACCGCTTCGGAATACTCAATACTGACTCAGTGACGGGCAACTACGTGTATAACACCACACGTACACGCAATAACATTGATCAGTCGAAGATGAACTACCTCATAGTACTGCCAAGCACCGACAACGGTACTACGCAGAACGACGAGGTGTATAACTACGCTCAGCTCATCCTTGGTTGGACCAACCTTATTGCCATGAACGAGCAGCAGAAGCTGGAGGCCACAGACCTCGTGAAGCACTTCGACGTGGACGGTGGTGCAGGCATCTCATACAGTGAGGACTTCAGTACGGAGTATAACAATAGTCATACCTTCAAACAACCTTTCACCACATGGATGAACAACTATTTTGAGTGGGATGATGTAAACAACCATACAAGTGCGGCAACTACGACAGCAACTGTATTCTCTGGAATAGCAGCCTTGCTTGGCAAGACAGCAGCACAGTTTATTGGGAGCATTGCACAAGGCTCTCTAGGCAGTAGTGATATAAGCGGAACATCTAAAAATAATATAGGATACAAAGACGATGATGATGTAACGCACTACCTGAACTATACTAATCTGGAGTTCGTAGGATTAAAATGGAAGTTCGGTTTGAATCCTGTCATCTCATACGACATGACACCTAAGCAGACTACCGGCACGAAGTACAACCGCAAGGAGTCGTTCACCATCAAGATGGATAAGAAGAGCCATCTGCAGTTTGACGTGTATCGTGTGAATACAATAGACGACAACAAGGAAAACCCAACCGTGACGGGCAACCTTGAGGGCGACCGCGATATATTCGTAGAAACAAACTTCTTGCGTAACGTGGAGTATGTCAAGAACTTCCTTGACCGCAAGTTCGGTCTATACGACAAGGCCACGTTTGAATACCCGAAGAGTTTCGTTTACCGCACCCGTGGTGGAGCAACAGTGCGCACATGGGAGGACGAGCGCAAGACTCTGTTCTATAACAGAGGAACGGTGCTAGACGAGCGCACGAAGAAGATAGAGAACCCCATCATCAAGCTTGACAAGCAGAGCGTGAGCGGAGTGCCCTACGGCGAGCCGGCACGCTTTAAGGTATATCTTACCAACGAAAGTGAGGAACCTGATGCCATTGGCGGTGTACTGAGATTCTATACGCTCTATGCTGACTCAAAGGCAAATCCTGACGGCGCAAAGATGTTTGTGGATGGTATGCCACTGACAGCTGACGGCATGACTGTGATGGCACTGCCCGGTGAGGTGACCACAAAATCTCTTGACGTGTATGCAGGAGAGGCTTTTGACTATGAAAACCTAAGAATCGGCATTATCTCTCCGGGTGACGTGCAGTGTGTTGATCAGGCTGCATTCTCTGTTCACTATCTGCGCACGGCAGGCAGCGTGAGCATATCTAACCCTGGCAATAAGTGGATAATGAATACCGACGCACCGTTTGACTCATTACGCGGATGGTACATGCCGGTTGTCATAAGCGGATATGACCGCAACCAGAAGAATTTCGACCACATAGAGTTCCAATACAAGGAAACGACGCGTGGTGACGACTACTGGACAAACCTCTGCTCGTTCTACGCTGACTCTACGTATTACCGTCAGGCAAGTGGAACACGTGAGATGATGCCAGAGAACGGATTTATCAATACGAAGTTCTATGGTGAGGGACAGGTTATGGAAAAGGCATACGACCTGCGTGCAGTGCTCTTCTGTCGTAACGGCAATAGCTACCTGACCAACTCTTCACCAGTGCTCACAGGTATCAAGGATACTCGCAGACCACGCTTGTTTGGTAGTCCGGAACCTAAGGATGGTATCATCGAAACAGGCGAAAACATCATCTTCAACTTCTCTGAGCCTATAGAACACAACTATCTGCGTGAGGAGACGAACTTTGAGGTGATGGGCGAGACCAACGAGACAGTGTTGCAGGAGGAACCGGCATTGCTCTTCACTGCTGACGGTAAGGGCTATGTGGAGACTGATGCGCGCCGCAACTTCGCAGAAAAGAGTTTCGCTATAGATATTATGGTAAGACCAGAGAAGACGGGTAAGCCTATGCCAATCTTCTCTCATGGCATCGATGGCAGTCGCCTGCAGTTATGGCTTACAGAAGATTGGAAACTCAAAGCAGTTGTTGACAGTATGGAGTATGTCAGCACAGAGGTAGTAGATACAGGAAAACTACAACACGTAGCATTGATGTATAACATCACTGATAAGACGTTGCAACTATTCAACGACTCGGTGATTGGCACTTTCGATAAGGTGAAGTACAGAGGTTACGGACCGTTAGTGTTCGGAGCGACCAACGAGAGCGATGTCACAGAACGTTCGCACTATGCAGGACGTATGCTTGAGGCGCGTGTATGGAACCGCACCATGACTGAGGCATTGATGCGTAGCTATGGCGGCTATCAGCTTACAGGCTACGAGATGGGATTGGTGGACTATTACCAGATGAACGAAGGCGAGGGCAATTACATCGTAGATAAAGCGCAGGGCGCTGATGCTCAGATAACGAATGTTTCGTGGGCATTGCCACGTGGTATGTCGCTGAGGCTTGATTGGTCAGAAGAAAAGGAAGTGAAGGGTATGCATCTGCTTACTGACCGCATGAGGCGCAGTGAGGAACAGGACTACACTCTCATGTTCTGGTTTAAGACCACAGAACGGGGTAAGGGCGCACTCGTCAGCAATGGCTCTGGCAGGAGCACAGACGTTAATCCGCAAGACCGCTTCTTTATCGGCTTTGAAGGTGACGAACTGCTTTATCGTTCTAATGGCATGACGCTCAATCTGGGTAAAGGATTGGCAGATAACGGATGGCACCACTATGCTATGACAGTGAGTCGTGCGCATAAAGTTGCGAACTTCTACGTTGACCGTGTTTTGACAGCGAGTGTGCCTGCCGATACTCTCGGAGGTATGGATAGTGAGGAGTTCTATGTCGGTAACATGGTATGGCGTGAGGCAGGCGCCAATGTTGACAAGTTGCATCAGGCAAATGCTCTTACTGGATATATCGACGAGCTATGTCTCTTTGAACAGGCACTGCCGCCTACGCTCATTAAGCACTACTGCACGAAGAGCCCTTCTGGTAAGGAAAAAGGACTGATTACTTATATCTCGTTTAGCAAACAAGTGCGTGCCGAAAACAATGAACTGGTATTCAGACCTTATGCACTCAATCAGGTGATAGAGAAGGATTACATAAATAATATAGAGAAGGCTTCAACGGATTCAGTCTTTGCAGAACCATTGTCTTATGTTATCAAGCATATTGATAATGAAGTCTCTGCACCTGTGCAGGCAAATCTTGTGTTGAAAAACCTTAACTTCAGTTTTGTGGGTAAAGATAACCAACTGCTTGTGAATATCGACGAACTGGATTCACGCATCAATAAGCGTAATCTTTACGTTACGGTCTATGACATACCTGATATGAACGGCAACTATATGGCATCGCCTTATACTGGAGTGTTCTATGTAGATCGTAATCCATTGCGATGGAGCACGAAGATGGTGCAAAGTAATATAATTTCAGATCTCGGAACCTCCTTTAGCGTAAGCATCAGGAATGAAAGTGGAATGTCACATGTGTATTCCATAGAGAACCTTCCTAACTGGCTCACGGTAGATCACAGTGTCAATATCGTGGATGCGAAGGAAGAACAAGAGGTAATGTTTGAGATTAGCGGTGACCTCAACGTAGGTACTTATGATGAGACTATCTATCTTGTTGATGAAAATGGAATGTCGGAACCGCTTGTGCTCAACGTGAAGAAGGAAGGAATGATGCCAGGCAACTGGTATCCGACTGACAACATGAAACGCTATTCTATGAGTCTTGTAGGAAGAGTGAAGATAGGTGACGCTATCGTTACTGATACCAACGACCGCCTTGGAGCCTTTGATGGCATGGGAAGGTGTCTTGGCGTTGGCGATATAACATACGACGAGCAGTATGGCGTGAGCCTCGTGTTCCTCACGGTATTTGACAGCACCGTGACCAATAAACCACTGTTCTTCAAACTTTGGCATAACCGTACGGGCAAGGTAATAATGCTGCAACCAGACAAGGAGGTGTCGTTCGTGCCGAGTCAGATAGTAGGTTCGGTGAAGGAGCCTGTAATATTCTATGCCACCGACCAGTACGTGCAGACGGTTTGTCTTGACTATGGTTGGAACTGGTTATCACTTAATGTCAACAATGATGACTTCCGCAATGTTATGAATATACTAAATAACTACAAGTGGGATAACGGTGATATTTTCGTTAGCGACCGTGACAAACTCACCATGGTATATAACTCGCGTCTGAATGCTTGGCTGACAAACCAGACCGATGAACAAGTGAAGACGCTTCGCCTGCGTCCGCAGTACAGCTATCGAGTGTATCGTCACAATTTCACTGAAATAGAAGTTGTAGGCGACAAGCTTGAGCGCGAAGACCTGCGCACGGTGCCTGTCTCTAAGGGTTGGAACAGCATAGGCTATACGCCAGCTATCAACCTGCCGGTATCTACCGCACTTACGGATTACAGTACGTGGGCTTCTGACCGTGATGTCGTTAAGAACCGTGAGTCATTCGCTATCTTCACCTCTACGAAGCAAGGTAGTGGATATTGGTCGGGTGACCTGAAGTATATGAAGCCAGGCGAGGGGTATATGCTCTACCGCCATGGAAATACAGATGTGGAGTTCAAATATCCGTACTATGAACCGGGCAGCACGTTCTTTGAGAAAACCGTCACTGACGCCAAGCGCGCTTCTCTGTTCATGATGGAAGATTACGATGAGCAGCCCACGAATATGTCGCTTGCTGCAGCCGTCACGGGTATAGAAACGGAGGAGGGCGACCTACTCTTGGCAATGACAGATATGGGAACCGTGCGTGGTGTGGCAACAGAGATAGATTCTGTATTCTATATGAGCATTGCTGGCGAGGCAAAGGCCACAATCACGTTTGCCATAGAGCGCGAAGGCGAAATCATAGCCAAGTCGCAGACACAGTTGCAGTATGAAGCCAACGCTGTCAGCGGCAGTCCATCAGAGCCTACGCAAATAGAGTTTACGCGTTGTGAGCCAGTCAGTGCTGATGACGACTGGTATAGTACTGACGGACGTAAGTTGGGTGGTCGTCCTGCCAAGGCAGGCGTGTATGTGCGAGGTACGCATAAGGTAGTAATAAAGTAATTAACATATATTATAGTAAATAGATAATGTATAAGATTTTGAGTAAAGTCTTTATTCCGCTATATGCGGTAATGTTGCCAGTGTTGTTGATGATTGCAGGTTGTTCGTCTGACTCTTCGGAGCAGACTGGCGAAAAGCTCGCAGAGGGTTCTGCGTACGCTACATCGTACACTAACGTCAGTAAGGCGCCTGATTGGCAAACCTTGTGGCAGACCTCAATGACAGCGAGTGATGAGAAACCATCATGGACAATCGTTGACCTCTCTGATTATGAGAGTTTCACTGTGATGATGCTGAAACTGCAGCAGGAACTCGTGCCATTCTCTACCGATGATGATGTCATAGCGGTGTTTGTAGATGGTGAGTGCCGCACCGTGTCACCCAGACAGTTGACTGACGATGGCGATGTGTATTTCGTGTTGAACGTGCGAGGCTCTGTCTCGGAAGAAGCATCAGAATTCCGCATCAGTTACTATAGTGGTGCATTGCATCAGATATTCACTCTTGCGCAATCCGACAGGCATTTCATCAATGAGTATATCCTTGGCACAGACACTGACTTTACTATTGATATGCTGAGCGGCAGTACCAAGTATGCTAACGCTGCAACGTTTCTTGTAGATGAAGCAGTTGAAGGCCTGTTTAATAAGAGTGATGATGATATTGTTGCGGTGTTTGTAGGCGAAGAATGTCGTGGTATAGGACATTTGGGTGATACCTTCTACGTATTCTCAAACGAAGCCAGCGAAACAGCCACCGTGCGCTATTACAACTCTTCCAGCAACCGTGTCTATACCGTCAGTGGCTCTTTCCCACTGAACAAGACCTACACGGCGATTGCCATAAAACCATAACTTATCTATATAAACAAACAGCTGCGATACCATCGTTCATGTGGTATCGCAGTTGTTTGTTTATATATTCTTTTAAGCGGGTTCGATTAAACGTCAACCCACCTTAACATTACGGTGGTTATGAATAGAACCCACCTTTAGTTCTCCTTTTGGATTATTTGTTAATTCTCCACTTGTAGAATTGCATTATATCTCTCCTTGTCGTTCAGTAGTTTTAGAGCCTGCTGCACCTGTGGGTCGTAATTCAGTGTGCAAGCTATGCCCCCCCTCTGGTAGTAGTAAGCCGAGATAATCTGCTGCTCAAGCATACGGCTGATGATGGTGCGGTTATTGTCAAGTTCGCGCGACAGATTATGGCTCAACTTTGATTTCAGGGCTTCAAACTCAGCTTGGGCATCATTGTAGTACCCTTCAAACTTTGCAACCTCCACCAATTCGTCATATATCTTGCTCGTTTCGCGGTCATATTTGAAACCGCTCTCTATTACGCGCTGCTTAAAGTCGGCATAGTCAGCGTCTGACAAGTGAAACTCCTCTGCCGCAGCGATGGTGGGATGACTGGCTATGTAGTCCATGATGTAATACAGAGCCACCTCCGTAGAGTCGAGACCGCTCTGGTTGAGATAGCCGGCTATGTTGGGAATAGAGTCTGCCTTTACCTCAACGTCAGGCTTAATGCCACCGCCATCGCGCACGGTGCGCCCTCCACGCGTCTTGAACTCATGCGTCAGAGAGTCAGGTATGTGCTCGCGGTAGCCACCTCCGGTGTGCTTGTAGTTGATGGCTTGTATGCAGCGTCCGCTTGGTATGTAGTATTTCGATACGGTGACTTTCAGCGAAGCATCATGCGGCAACTCTACCGGCTGTTGTACCAAGCCCTTGCCATAGGTGCGCGTGCCCATTATTACGGCACGGTCAAGGTCTTGCAGCGAACCGCTTGTTATCTCGCTTGCCGATGCCGTATTGCCATTGACCAATACTACTACGGGCATGAGCGTGTCGAGAGGCTCTGAGTCGGTCTTGTATTCGTTGGTAGAACGCTTGATGCGCCCCTTCGTGGTAACGAGCGTTACCCCTTTCGGCACGAACATATTGACTATCTTTACGGCCTCTGCCAGCGAACCGCCACCGTTGTTGCGCAAGTCAAACACAAGTTGCGTCATGCCCTGCTGACGCATATCTACCAAGGCTCGACGCACGTCGCGTGCGCAGTTGTCTGTAAACTGTGTCAGCAACAAGTAGCCTGTCTTTCCTGTAGCCTGCATGGTGTCGGGCGTGTTGATGATGCCATAGTAAGGCACGCTGGGCATCTGTATTGCCTTGCGGGTAATCTTAAACTTCAATACCTCGCCGTCAGTGTCCTTGTCATACTTCTCCGTCTTTCCCTTGTGGCTGGCAGTCTTTGCTACGGGGCGCAGCACCTTCAATACGAACGTGGTGCCAGGCTCGCCGCGCAGATGGCTGCTGACGTATGACACCGTCTTGCCCACCATCGTTGAGTCGTCAACGGCAAGTATGGCGTCACCCTTCTTCAGCCCAACCTCGGCTGCAGGCATACCCTCGTAGGGCTCATCGATGATGACGCGCTCCGCTTTCACGTTGTATTTTATCAGAGCCCCAATGCCGGCATACTTGCCCGTGAGCATGGTCTTCAAATCCTTCACCTCCTCGGCAGGGTAATACTCCGTATAGGGGTCGAGTGAGCGTAGCATGGCTGTGATGCCCGCCCCTATGGTGACATCGGCATCAAGCGAATCCACATACATCACGTCGAGATGCTTATACAGCGACGAGAATATCTCCAGATTGCGTGCTACGGCAAATGCGTCGTTCTTCTTCTCCTCCTTTTTCGTCTCCTTTTCTTTTGCGCCAATGCACAGAGTGCTTGCTATGAGCAGCAGTGGCAGTAGTATCTTCGTATATTTCATATTCAGTGTTTATGTCTTCTCGTTATGCAAAAGTAATCATTTTCCCTGACATTACCACCGTTTTGGTTTTTTATTTTGCATTATTTCATCATTTTTCCAAATTTTTCTTGATGTAAGGCTTCTGGCCTTTAAAAAAACAAAGCGTAACCCCTGCGTTGTAATTGCTATGCTTTTACTCTGTAATCGCTATCATATTACACCGTAATCGCTATGCAATTACAGTGTAAAAGCATAGCGATTACGGTGGTCACTGTATCTTGTTGTATGACAAGGCGATAATCAAACACTTTTCTTCATACGATTACGATAGAAAAATACAGCCGCTACGAGTGCGCAGAGCGCGATGGCTGCCGCTATTACGGCGGTTACACAATCATCCTGGCAGATGGTCTCCAGTCCTGGTTCTACAATGTCTAACAGTTGCATTGTGTAGTAGTTTTACGTGATTTTACAATGAGATAGGTACACGCAGCCAAGGCTGCGAGCGAGCCAACGATGGTGAGCAGGGTCATGCCGGTGCCGTCGCCGTAGTTGCCGGAAATGGGAACAGCCGCCTGCACGGTGTCGGTGATGGCCTGAGCGCTGTCAGTGACAGCCGACCTGATAGAGTCCTGTATGTGTTGCAGGGAGTCGGTGGCGCGGCGCACCATTTCCTTGTACTCTGGTGAGTCTTCAAAATCAAACCGCTGATTGCGTCTGGCGCTCTGCTCAATCATCTCAAGACGTGATGGAGCAATTATGTCAAGTAACTGCATAGTGTAAATTGTTATTATGTTAGTAATTGATATAAGTTCAGCATAAGTGCTCCCATGAAGTAGCTTACGGCATTACATAGCGCGCTGTATGTCAGTGATTGGCGCCAGTTGCGTGTCACCATTCGGTAGCATAGTGCTTCGGTCAGAATGACAAGTAACTCGCCTATGACTATCACCGTGAGCGAATAACTGACGTATTGCACGTAAAGGTTGAGCGGAACGTTCGTCATGACGTTCATCACCACCAATGCCCAATACACTTGTTTGCGTCGTTCGCGCAGAGCGTACAGCACACAAGCCTCTATGGCAATGGTCAGTATGAGTGGCAGGAGCAGTGACATAGGCGGTTATTCCAAAATAGTTTGACTTATCATCATGGCTATGTAGGTAGGCATGAGCGAGGCTGCAAGCAGTCCGAAGGCTAACCCCTCACGGTCGCGCATCACTACGTTTATCATGTAAAGCGTCAGCGGCATGGTGCAGTTTACAGCGAACAAGCCGAGCAATATCACAAACGCTCCTTCGCTTGCCAATGCCGCACACAGGGCAGTAACTATGGCTGCCGTCAGGAAAGTGGTGGCCAGTCCTATCCTCTGTGCTATCCATCCGCCGGCTATCTTGCCAGCCATGGTGACCATACCTGCTGCCAGTATCATCATTGATGAGTGGGGCAACTGGCCGTTGAGCGTAGAACCAGCATGAGAGCGCACCATTACGATGGCCATCAGCGCCATCACCATAATGCAGGAGAATGCCACAGAGATGTCAATACGCGTGTAGATGTCGCCGTTGAGAGTGCGCCGCATGGCATGATGCAGCGGTTCGCCAGTGGCAAAGAGCGGTTTGTTCATATCCTCACTGCGCAGATATATCAGCGTAAGCCAGCAGATGCTGATTGTCAATATCCATGCAAGAGCCCAGGAAGCGAGCACCGAACCGAGCGATAACCCTACCGCCCCGGTGGATACGAATACGCCGAGCCATCGTATGTCGTTGCAGGTCAGCAGTGACGTAAGACGCCCAGCCCATACGTGGAAGGTGGAATTGCCCAGCCCGAGCAGAGCGATTACGGCATACATCATAGTGCCTTGGGAATCCATAGGTGGGTTGCAGAACCCTGACCACGCCAGTATTATGACCACGGCGGTGAGCAATACGCAGTGTAGCAGTGCAAACTTCTCCGCGCGGCAGTTGTCTGCCAGCCAGCCAGTGAGTGGCTGTGTCAGAAAAGCCATGACGTTATATGCAAAGTAAAGACCAAGTATGTTGCCGGAACCACCATAGCGCTCTGATAGCATACATAGGCAGCAGATACACAATGCATCAACAATCATGTGCATAAGTGGCAGTATGGTCTTCGTAGATTTCATTCGGGCGTATAGGTATAGTGATTACTTTATCGAACAGAGGAAGGCTTTTGCTGAGCCAAACCTTAGATTAAGGTCGAGCCTTACGGGTATGTGGCGCTTGTCGTCGGTAACGAAGAACTTCACTATCTCCTTGTATTTCTTGTTCTCCAGTTCCTGATATGACAGCACAAGACACTGGTATTTCACCCCATTGTCGCCCTTTACTTGCTTCTTTCCCTTATATACTATGCGGGCCTTGGTAAGCTGCGAACCTCCTGCTATGCTAACATTCTCGGCGTGTCCTACCTTCCAGTTGGCAGTATTGTAGTTGCGTATGCGCTGAAAACTGTTAATCATGTCGCTGACACAGGTGTTGTACGTGTACTCCTGCTTATCGCGTGTGCCGTCAGAGTGCAGGTGTTTCAGCGTGGTCTTGCATTTGCCTCCGGGGTAAGTGTACCATACCTCGTCAACGTAGTAGCGCTTACCTTCGCGTGCTCCCTTGCGATAATATATAGGAGTGAGTTCCGGTGAGAAGTAAGCCATGATGGTATCACGCATCATGAAGTACCTATCTACCTTTGTTGAAGACTTCGTAACGAGGCTTGTGCGATAAGCCGACTTTCCCTTATAGTTGAAGGGCTGAGTAATCATTGATGCCGTTCCGGCCTTAATCCATACAAACTGCCAGTTGAAGTAGAGGTTGTAGTTTATTCCCTCGTAGCCAGAGAAAGCCTGATTATGATAAGTACACTGTGCTGCTGATGGCTGCACTGAAAGCAGAGAGAGCGTCACAAGCAGCATACTGATTAACGAGACGTGGCGTAAACAGCCTCTTCTGCGGTCAGTCACACCATGGATTATCTTCTCATAATGTAGTGTAATCATAGTTTCCGGTTTTTGATTTCCTGCTTCCCGGCGCGTTATTTCTCCGGAGGGGTGACGCCTAACTCCTTCGCGCGGTCAGCATTCCTGTTCTTAATGGTTTTCTTCTTCTCTCCTTTCTGCTTGGTAATCTGTTCTGGTTTCTGCTTATACAACGGCCTTGATGTCAACTGCCACTGCTTGGTATAGTCCCACTTTGCCTTACATTCGATAAGTTCGTTGTAGTAATATACCTCCTCTGGCTGTATGTCGTTGTAGTAATCACCTGTATCCCAGACACCGTTGTGGTTGCGGTCGATGATTGCACGCATATAATAACTGCCCGCTGCAATGTAGTAGAACTCAGCCGTTCCGCCCTTGGCCACTACCGTGCGAACGGGTTTGTCGCCCTTGTCTATGAGTTGCACGATTATGTCGCTGCTGTCAGTCGGCAGGGGTGAGATGTTGACAAAGAGCGAAGCGTAGTCCTCAAGGTTCGCTACCACGATACCGGTCTTGTAGGCTTCCGCCACATGACCGTAGATATCCTCAAATGCTGCACTGTCAACCTCAAACGAATATTTTGCTCCTGGTATCCACTCCGTGTAAACCTCCCAGTTGCGCTGCGTAGGCAGCGAGTCGGTAGTGTGTAGTGTCATTGGTGAGCGGAACCACATCGAGTCTTGCTCTACGTAGAGATGCACCGCTGACGTGTCAACCCTTGCCATAGGGTAGGGGAATGATATGCGTATGTTCTCATCGGGCGAGATTTGCTGTTTTATGTCATACTTGGGCAGAAGTCTGACGGGTGGCATAAGGGTGTCAATCTCCGGCAGACTTGAGAAGTCCTCTTCTCCGGCCCGTCGCATACGCTCAAGTTGCTTCTCGCGTTCCTTTAGCTTCTTCTCGATGTTCTTATTCCATTCATCTTGTTCCTCCTTCAACTTCTTCATTCGCTTGGCATAAGAGGTCTTTGGCAGCACCTCCAGCGTGTCTTTGGTTATCTGCAGCGTGTTGGCAGTATCCGTTTGCAGCGTAACCATCTCCACAAGGAGCGTGTCAGTGTTGATTAAAGACGTGTCGCGAAGCCAGTAGGTGATGGTATCACCTTTCGATGAATACTCGATGTCGCGCTGGTCAATGGTAGCGTCGGTGTCGAGTAGTCTCAGCGAGGGTAGCGTTGCTATGCCAGAATCGGCAAACCTCTTTAGGGAATCGCTGCTGATAGGGGCAGAGAAGAATAGCGTGAAGTGGTCGGCATCCGTGCGGTCAAACTTGATGAAGTGACGGTCTGTCTGTTCATGCATGAATGCTCGCAGCACGATATTGTCGGGCATGAAGTGCGTATAAGGCACTCGCTTTATGTCCTTGATGTGCAGTTCGTCAAGCCACAGCGTGTCCTGCCGGTGGTCAAGGAAATGGGATGGCGTAATCCTGTCGTGGGAGAAAGCCATCATCTCACTGCGTTGTGAGAAACGATAGTCGCCATCTACGTCTTCTATTGCGCATACGCAGTATGTGCCTGGGGCGATGCCACGTATGACAAAATGCCCACGAGAGTCCGTGCGCGATACCCTGAGCAGCGTCTGTGCGGTGTCAGACTTAGCCGTATCCACAAGTCCAACGAGTATTCCCTTCACTGGTTCGAGGTCTTCCGCATTCAGCACGTAGCCGGAACACTCCATGGTGTCAATATCTTCGCCCGTAGAGAAACTGTAAGTATAGTTGCCCATGGGATTGCCTTCGTTATTGTCGCTGATGGCATCGGAGAAGTCTATGGTGTAGGTCGTGTTGGGCTTGAGCGAGTCAATCAGGTTGATAGTGATGCGTTTCCCCTGCGTCTTTATCTCTGGTTGCTCCATCTGCGGTGGCGAGATTACAACCTTTTCTGATACATTCTCTATCTTTATGTACTCATTGAAGTAGATAGAGATGTGTTTCTGCGTTACGCCTGTCTCTCTGTCTTCTGGCGATGCGCCGATGACCCGCGGCGGGGTCTCGTCGTACCAGCCTCCGTCAGGCGCACCCATGCGGGCGCAGGCTGACAGTAGGACTGTCAGTATGAAGAGTGAAAAGTGAAGAGTGAAAAATACCTTGGCGATGTTTCTCACTGTCTTGCCTGTTCGCTTTTCATCCTTTATGTTATTGCCTGTCGTTATTATCTTACTCAATTTGTAACTTGTATTATTCACTTTCCACTATTCGTTTTTCACTATCCTTTCGCTATGAGCGAGAGAAGCTCCTCCACATACTGCCTTGAGTTGGAGAGACGCGGCACCTTGTTCTGTCCTCCCAGTTTGCCTTTGCCCTTCAACCACTGCTCAAATGTGCCTTCGTTTGCTACGACAAGGTCGAGTCTGACCATGTTGATGTCCTTGAAGCGTTTAGCTTCATAATCGCTGTTTAACTGCTGCAGGCGTGCATCGAGTATGTCAGCAAACTGCTCTATGTCATCAGGACGCTTTGAAAACTCCACTATCCATTGGTGATGCGGTACCACACCTTCCGAGCGATGCACTGGAGCTGCAGTGTATTCCCTTACCTCTGCCCCTGTTTTCTCGCACGCATAGTGTAGAGCCTGGTCGGCATTATCCACGATAAGTTCTTCGCCAAAGGCATTTATAAAACTCTTGGTTCGGCCTGTTATGAAGAATTTGTAAGGCTTCTTTGATGTGAACTTCACCGTGTCGCCAATCATGTAGCGCCACAATCCGCAAGAGGTTGATATAATCATAGCATAGTTCTTGCCTATCTCTACACCCTCAAGAGGCACTACCTTCGTAGTATCCGTAAGCCTTCCGCTGTCATCTATTGCTTCTATCGGTGCAAACTCATAGAATACATCGTAGTCAAGCATAAGGAGCATGGCAGGGTCGAGAGGGTCGCTCTGTATGCCGAAGAACCCTTCTGAGGCGTTGTACGTCTCCATATAGTGCATGTCGGGCTTGGTAATAAGATGCTCATATTGCTTGCGGTATGGTGTGAAGGCAATGCCTCCGTGGAAGAATACCTCAAGATTAGGCCACACCTCTTGCAAGTGTTGCTTGCCGCTAAGCTCCATGACGCGCGTCAGTACCGACATCATCCACGATGGAACGCCGCTCAGATTGGTGATGTTCTTCGTCAGACACTGTCGTGCTATCTGCTCACGCTTTACCTCAAAGTCAGAGATTAGTGCTGTATTCTTGTCAGGAACGCGTATGAGATTTACCGCAGGATTGATGTTTTCTATCAGAATAGCCGACAAATCGCCAACGAGTGAGTTAGCTACGTTATAGTTTGGAGCGTGTGAACCGCCCAGAATAAGTGCACGTCCGTCAAACAATCGGCTTTTGGGATTATTCTTAAGATACAGTGCTACCACGTCGGAACCGCCGGCATAGTGTATGCGTTTGAGCCCTTCGCTTGATACAGGAATGAACTTCGACTTGTCATTAGTGGTGCCGGAAGACTTTGCATACCACTTCACCTGTCCGGGCCATAACACGTCTCGCTCGCCATGGCGCATGAGATCAATGTCGGCTTTGAGTTCTTCGTATGTGTTGACAGGTACGAGACGGGCGAAATCCTCATACGATTGTATCTTTGAGAAAGCGTGGTTGCTTCCATATCGGGTGTCGGCAGCTCTACTGATGAGATGCGAAAGCACACGTTGCTGCAACTCTGCAGGAACCGTTATGTGTTTTTCCAATTCGTGCTGACGTTTGATAAACGCCAGTCGTGCTATAGATGTTATTCCCATAGGATGAGTTCTTATTCTGTTATTATGGGCTATTAGTATCCCTTACAACTTGCAAAGGTAAGCACTTTTCTTCGTTTACAGAAATTTATTAGTTAAATTTAACTATACAGGCAGCGAGAAATTCCCTTTTACGTAATCGGCAACTGGTATGCTGATGTATGTTTCCTCTGTGCGCATATACTTGATTAGAATAGAGAATACGGGTGTTTGACAGAGCAGTTTGGCATTTCCGAAGATAAACAAGTGACATCTTGCGCGCGTCATTGCTACGTTGAGTTTACGGTCAATAAGATGTCCTTGCTCTTCAAACACGTTGGCTGTGAGGAAATCAAGCTGGTAATACCGTTGTACGGTGAAGCCATACAGGATATAGTCCCGTTGGCTACCTTGGTATCTTTCCACGGTATCTATGGTGATATTGCGCAGTGTTTCGATGCCCGTCAGCTCCAGATGCTTGCGTATCTCGGCAATCTGGTTGCGGTAAGGCACTATCACCCCCACGGTGGTCAGTGGCGAAAAATGCTCTTTCTCCTTACGGTATATGCTGACGATGGTGGCTGTTATGGCCTCGGCTTCGCAGCGATTGACCTTGTCAGACGGACTGTTCTCCGGACTTTCCACATCTACGAAGGCCGTGCGTCGTGTGGCAATCAATTTCTCTATGCCGTTGCTGCAGAGGATATCTGCATTGAGCGTCTCCGTCTGATGTGGCAGAGGCACTTCCTGTAGTCGCCCGTCATAGAAGGCACGGCTTGGATACAGTGCTATGTCATGGTGCATACGTCCCTGGCGTGTGAGCATATACACGCAATCCGGACGGTCAGAGTAGCGGCGGAGCAGTCGCTCGAAGAGTGACAGACGGCAATCGGTAAGGCCGATGGATTGTAGCAGTTGGTCGTTAACGCGAGAGTCCTCCTCACGCTGTTGCACTACGGCAGGCAGCTGCTTGTGGTCGCCTATCATCACAATCTTGCGTATGGCGCAGTCTCCTTTGTCATCAGTAGCACTGAGCAAGCCTACGAGATGCGGCTCAAGTATCTGCGAAGCCTCGTCGATGATAGCCAAGGAGAAAGAGCGCAGGCGGAAGATTGCGCTGGCAGCGTTAAGCGATGTTGTCGTGCCCACTATCACACGTGCCTCTGTCAGCAGCTGACGCAATTCACGTATGTTGCTGCAATCAGCCGACTTCTCCTCTAACAGATAAGGGCGAAAACGCTCCTCGCAGGCCAGACGGTTGCCAAGACGTATGAAGTCGATGCCCTCATCGGCGAGTTTGCCGCATATCTCGTCAACCGCACGGTTCGTGTAAGACATGAGCAGCACGCTCGATGCCTCGTGCATCAGTTCCTCACGCACGGTGTTAAGCATACCATACGAGGTCTTGCCCGTACCTGGTGGGCCGATAATCAGAAACAGTTCCTTTGCCTGACGCACTCGCAGAGCCAGAGGATTGAAAGCCCCATAGTCGCCCGTCAGCGTCAGATGGCTGTCAGTCTGAGGCTCGCGCTGGCATAAGAGCAAGTCTCTTCTCTCTTGTGGAGCACGCAAGAAAGCGTGCAGAGCGCGGTATAGCGAAGTGAAAGAGGACTCAAAGAAATCGTGTTCGATGGCCCACTTCCGCTCTCCTTTGCGCCAGAACACGCCGCCACCAGCCTGCGTACTGCGCAGTAATAGCGTGATAGTGTCGTCTGTTATCTTCTCTATCGTGGAGCGAAACGCCATCGTTCGTCTTACGTCAGGCTCCTGACCCTCATCGTAAGGGTACAGTACCACGATGTCGCCGGGACGGAAGTTGGAAATGTCGTTATCAGGACGCTCGTCGAAGCCGAGCGTCACGCGCTCCACGTTGCCGTGGTCATCGGCAGCAGGAGATAGCAGTCGTAGGTCGCAGTAGATGTTGCCGGCAAGCAGTTTGTCATCAAGTGTGCTGTACCATTTATCGGCAAAGCCGGAGTTCTCCTTCGTCTGATTGCCGATTTTAGCCATAAGATGCTCCGTAGCCACAAACCTTAGCATACGCAGGAAGTAGGTGCGCTCAAGTTCCGTGGCATCGTGTATGGGCTGTAAGAGGGCATTCAACTCAGGCTTCTGGTAAGCCTCCCACAATCTTCCGGCAGAATGTAGGTCGTTGATGGCATCGGCGGTGAGCGTATTGAGTACGCTGAGACCATCGCGTGTGTAGCCGAACTCAGCCGCAGCGATGCCGTTGCGCACTTTTACTGCTTCGAAAACCAGCTGTGGTGCGTACGCCATGCTGATGAGACCGTTGGCATATTTCGAGTAGAACAGATAGCAGAACAGACTTCTGCGGTTGCGTTCATACTGCTCACGGTTATTGTATCTGAGCAAAAGCATATACAGCAGCAACTGCACGTAGTGCTTCTCCTGCGGTCTGGGCGTGTCGGGCTCGCTCTGTGGCCAGCCGCCCTTGCCCGATTTCTGCTCTATGAGTACGCGCTCATCCATCTGCAAGAAGTCCATACGCCCCTGCAAACCGAGCATCTCTGAGAAAAAAGAAGGCTCCACCATGATTTCCGTTGAGTCGAACTTGTCGATGCCGTTGCCCTGCAGGGCGGCGGGTAGTGTCTCCATAAGTGCGCGACGTATGTTCTGCTTCTGTCGCTGCGCCTCCTGATGAAAGTCCTGAGCCATGTCGGTAGTGGCAAGCGTCAGTGCGTTGGAGCGAAAGAAATCGCCCACGCTGTCGCGATAAGGACGGTCGTCAGGCTGCAGGCGTAAGGTCTCGTCGAGCAACTGTCCGGCAAGGTTTCCCAAAAGTATAGCCGAAGAACTCGCAGCAGGTTTCAGCCTGTTGAGTAAATGAATTAGCGGCGAGTGGGAATACGTCTCGAAACAGGCAGCTACAGACGATATGTCAACCAGATAGTCAGGCTCTACGATTATCAGCTCCGGGTAAAGCACGCCGTCAGCCTCTCGCGGTCGTATGATGTTGAGTTGCGTGCCCTCTGTGACTATGTCTTTCAGATAAGCCCAGTCCCAATCTGCGTAGGCGGCATTTTCATTGCGACCGTAGTAGTGTATTTTCAGTTCGCTGGCAGTGGCACTGTCAGCAGTAGCATATATATAGGTATCGTCCACGCTCTTTACCATTACGCGCATATACTCGCTGAGCAAGTGCTTGGCCTCTTTCTTCTCGTCAGGAGGAAAGATTGCCGTCAGGTCGGAAGGAGTGTCGATGGAATATACCAACGCTATGAACTGACATACGGCCTTCATATCGTGCATGAAGTCAGAGTGTAGCACGGCGGTGTGCGCCGTGACATTCTGGCGCATCCTTATGCGTGCGGTGTTGACGCTGATGATGAGTGCCGTGTCGGCCTTATGGTGCTTCAGCAGGTATTCGGTCTTGGCAAACGTGCCGCCGAAGCGCAGTCCCGGTCGGTTAGTGCGCTCGTCGATGCAGCGTATGAAGATGCGTCGCAGCTGTCGGTAGGCGGTAGCCGTTGACTCGTTAGCGGTTTTTACTGCTTGTCGCAGGTCATCGAAAAGGCGTTCGCCTGTTATCATTTCCATGCTATTCATAATAGGCTGTTTCAGAGAGTGTTATACTTATATGCGTAATCAGCACCCGATTACGTTGTAATCAGATGCTGATTAGGATGTAATAGCTATCATATTACTTGGTAATCGGATAGCGATTGCAGTGGGCTATTTACCAATAACCTTGTATGTCTGTGTATGTCACTTGCTGTCAGTGACTTTCAGTTCGTCTGTTCGTATTATGTAGCCCCGCACGCTATGTTATTGCGCTTTGCTGAGGAAGATGTTCACGATGCCGTTGGCATCGGACATGGTTATTATGCCGTCGCCGTTTACGTCGGCAGCGTCAATGTCAACCTCTGCCATGCCGAGAAACGCTCCCACGACCATGTTGGCATCAGCCATGGTGACGTGACTGTCGGCATTCACGTCGCCAAGCGGCATCTTCGCGTCCACCCGTACCGTGAGGCCGTATATCTTCACGGCATCATCATTGGCGTATGCTGTAGCGTCAGTGCTGGCCATGGCGCTGGCCTTGCTACTTGCACTGCCAGACACTGGCGCACCATATATAAATATGCGCGTAGATTTCTTTACGTTATAAGGTATCTCTTGTTGGCTGCGGCTCGTGGACTCCAGTTGCTCAGGGTCGTCCTGCCCCGCCTTTACGTATATGGCGCGGCTGCCCAGTGTCTGGCAGTCGAGTGTTATGCTGCCCCTGCCCGCCGGCACCTTCACCATGAGGCCGTTGAACTGGTTCTTCATCGTCAGGTCATCGGCGTTGTTGGCTGTGGCTGCGGCGAGGCCGTCGACAGTTGGTGTAGAGTTGATGATGAGGCAGCCCTCAGAGGCGTTGTATCCGTCGCCGCTCACCTCCGTGTCAAGCGTGGCATATACGCTGCCAAGCATCTTGCTTGTCAGGTCAGTGCTCTCGGTTACGGTCTGGCTCATGCTCATTGTCGTGGTCTGGCTTACGGCCTTGGCGTCAGACGCTCCGTCAAACTGCTCTGTCTGTAAGAATACCGTGGCCCATGTCTTCTCGGCCTTGTAGGCACTCAGCGTTCCGTTGGGCACCTTCAGCAGCGGAATTTGGTTGCTTGTGTAGTAGTTCCAGGTTACTTTGCCATCCTCGCCGCGCTCGCTACTGTAGCTCATGTCGCCAAAGGGATTGACGTCAGCTGACCCACTGGTTGATATGTATTCAGCCCCAAGCACCCACAGAGCCATTGGCTCCCTGATGTAGGACGACACATATTGTAAATTCCTACAGTCAAGAGCCCTGTCGCCGATATGCTTGAGTGATGACGGCAGGTCGATATGGATAAGCGACGAGCAATTCTGAAAAGCATGGTCACCGATAGTCTCCACGGTGCTTGCCATCTCGACGCGGGCGAGGTTCTCGCAGGCATAAAACATGCTTGCTGGTATGTTTCTCACTCCCTCGCCTATCACGACGCGTACAAGGCTTTCCGGGAATATTCTTGTGTAACCGCTTGAGCCGTCGGTGCGTTCTATATACCTCTCTTCAGCGTCAATGGCGTTGTAGTTTACGCGCACCAGTGACGAGCCTTCAAATGCCCCACGCTCAATGAGTGCCACGCTCTTCGGTATGGTGACGCGGCGCAGTTTGCTGTTGGCCAGTGCTCCCTCTCGTATTATCTCCAGGTTGTCGGGCAGTTCGATGCTGCTGACCGGCGTGTCCTTCAGGCATTCCTTGCCCAGTATGCGTAGTGTTGAGGGCAGTGTGACGGTGGCTCCCCACTCTGACGAGTGCGAATTGCCGTAGGGATTGTGGTTGGTGAGGAAACCGTCTGCCAGACTTACCGTCCCCTCCTTTATCTTTATGCTGCTGCCCCCGGTGAAGGTGTAGGCCACCTTGCCAATGTATTTCACGCCGTCCTCGGCTGTCATGTTCTCTATGTATGGCACGTGGTACTGACCTACGCCATAGTCCAGTTTACCGAAGAAGGCGAACTTTCCGATTTCTTCCAGGGAGTTAGGCACGGTAATGTCATCGAGTTTGTCGTTGCCACTGAATGCTCTGCTGCCTATCACCCTGATGCCCTCCTGCATTACCAGCGTCTTGATGGCGCAGTCGCTGAATGCATTGCTGCCTATCACCTCCACCGTACCGGGTATGGTGACAGAGGTCAGCCACTTGCAGTTGCTGAAGGCACCAGCAGGAATTGAGGTTATGCCGCTGTTCAGGTTTACGCTTGAGATGTTTGTACCCTGCAGGCATCCCTCTCCCAGTTCTGTTATCTTGCTTATGTCGATTGTGCTGAAGCCAATGCCCATCAGGGCGTAGTTGCCAAGGCGGGTCACCGTGGACGGCAGTGCCACGCCTTTCAGGCGGCAGCCGCCCTCATAGTCAAAGTCGCTCAGGTAGAAGGCATTGTCGCCCACATACTCAGGTGCGGTGGGAAACTCCACCTTCTCTACGGGTGTGCCAGAGAGTATGCACTCGCCGATGCCCTTCAGCTGCTTAGGCAGTTTTATCTGCTTTAGCAACGGCATGTTGCAGAAGGCATAGCTCAGGTCGTTCCTGCGATACAAAATGGTGCTGTATGACGTTACGCCGGTGCGGCCTCCGTCGCCCGCCTCTTCCTCGTTCTCGGCAGAGAGGGTATATGTGTGGTATTCATAAACCTGAAAACCGCCAAACGTGCCGCTGGTCTTGTTGCGCACGTAGGTGTAGTAAGGCTCGTCGTCATATACCAGCTCTACGTCAGAGAGGTCTATGTATTGCAGCTGCGACACCCAGCCTTTCTGCTCCTGCAGGTATGCCAGGTCTGCACCGCCCAGCTTGCCCCTTACCGTAAGGAAGTCCACCACGTCATAGTCGCCGGCCTCGGCGGCAGCAGCGAGGCGCTGCTTCAGCATGCCGGCGGCCGGCACGCTCACTATGGCGTGAGTGCCGGAGGTGAGGTCGATGTCGGCCAGCTCTGTCTTTTGCTCTTCTTCGGCATATTCAGGGTCATCATTCTTCTGCTCGTATATGGCGATAGTGCCATAGTTGCCATTGTTGTTCAGCGTGACCTTTACCCAGTATGTATAAAAGAGTCGACCTGTGAACAAGAAATCCTGATAGTATTTGAAGTTCCCGAAGATGCCTTTCTCCTCGCCTACGCAGATATCCATGCCATCTGCGCTGAAATGATAGCGCTTTATGTCGTCCCATCCGTCAGAGGTGGAGGCTAACTTCGTGGTGATGGCAAACCAATTGTTCTGAAACGTGACATAGCCCGTATAGCTACCGTTCTCGTCCTTCTGTAGAGTGGCAGAGGCGTGGTCGGCCTCCATCGTGCCGTCGGTGCCTATCAGGTACACGGCATCTTGCGCCTGTGTGGTCAGCTGCAGTGACAGCAGCAATAGCGTGTAAAGTAGTTTTTTCATAATTATGGTAGGTTTTAAGGTTTCTGCGGTCGTCTCGCCAGTCTGTGGCTTTCGTCCTTGTGCCGGTTTGTCGTCTGTAGGGCGTGGGGCAAAGGCAAGAGCTGTGCCGGTAAGACGTTTCCAGCCGTAAAGTTAGCAAAAAATATGTTTTCATGCAAATGTTTCGCTCGCTTTTCTCTTGTAACCCTCGCATTTTTGTTTAATTGAACCATCATATTGTTAGTTTGAAGCATCCTCGTGGCTATTTTGCTTCTCGCTCATTGTGATTTGTAATCCCTGTGCTGCGAGCATGAGGATATGTAATCCGATTAATAAGTTTGCGCTTGATACGACTGAGGTGTTTTATTTGCTCACAATAGGCAAGGAAAGCGGTCGGGCCGTAATCAGCCGCCGATTGTAACGATCTGCCTAAGACTCTGGTCTTAACCCTATATTCCGCAGCACTTTAATTTAACTTTCTTTATAAGTTCTTGAGCAACAAAATGTTCTTCGACGAGCGAAGCGGCAGAGCCGAGCGGCTCAGGATTTTGTCATGTCAGATTTTTCACTTACCTTAGTGCTGCAAATCAAGACAAGCAAAAAATAATCAATGACATGGCAAAGATACAACAAAAATCTGAAAAAATCAGTGCTTTTGGCGGAATATTTTTCGTTTTGGACAAATTTGACCGTATTCTGTCCTCTGTAATCGACTCCCACTTGGGGCTTCGCAGTACGCTG
>CAMNCV010000096.1 GCA_946534585.1 uncultured Prevotellaceae bacterium | reverse complement strand
ATTACTCATAGCACGGTTATTTGCCTGTGCCTCGATAGTCTCAAGTCCGTTAGGCAACTGACTCTTCGCTGCATACTGATATGAATATCTTGCAGTGTTGCACTCATAACGTGCAAGCATAGTAAGACTCAAATCCTGATTCTTGAAGTATGGAGTGAACAGCAACTCAGCACGTGCACCAAGCTTGAAGTTGTTTCTCTCAGTGTTTGTAGCATAGTTGTATGCGCCATCAGTATAAGTGATATTAGAGAGACTTGCCGGCATATATGTAGGCAGTGAGTACGCATAGATATCGAAGTACACACGTCCGTTGAATGTCAGACGGCTCTGGTTAGTCTCTGTACCAAGCAACTCATACTTGAGGTTAAAGTCTGGCACGATGCTATAAGTCTGCTCCTTCTGCCATGAAGAGTTTGCATAAGCCACTGGGTTACCAATGCCATAGACATACTTCATCTGTACAGAGCTGTAGTTTCCGTCATACGGAGTCTTGCCATCCTCATAGTTGTTCATCAAGTAATAGTCACCACTGTCACGGAACACAGCCATGTTAGGAGCCATAGTCAAAGCCATAGCAAGAATATTGTTATTACTGCTTGTATTCTTGCTTGAGCCGTATGTATAGTTCTTCAAGTTGTCTGTATATGTCAGAGCGAAGTTTGTAGAGAACTTGATACGGTCAGACACATTATAGTCAAGCACGAGACGAGTGGTCAGACGATCAAGACGCTGCTTGATGATAGTACCAGTCTGGTGGTTATATCCGGCAGAAATACGGAATGTAGCTTTCTGTCCACCACCTGAGATATTCAAGTTAGCCTCATGCTGCTCACCGAACTGCTTCACCTCACTTACCCAGTCAGTGTTGCGGTTCCAGTAATTATACTCAGGCCATGTTGGGTCATAGTTAATCTCAGCAATCTTGCTTGTTGATGCAGGATCCTGTGTTGGGTTATAGAACTCCTGCTTAAGCATCATGGTGTACTGGTCACCATTAAGCAAGGTATAGCCTGCAGGCATCCATGTACCTGTAAACTTATAAGAGAGGTTTACTCTTGGCTTACCACGCTTACCACGCTTAGTAGTAATCTGGATGACACCGTTAGCACCTTGTGAACCCCATATAGCTGTAGCAGCGGCGTCCTTAAGCACAGTGATGCTGGCGATATCATCGACACTTACTGCGAGAAGAGAAGAGAAGGCCTCGTTGTCAGCGTTCTCGATGTCAATATCAGCAGAGTTATACTCAAAGATTTTGTCATCCACGACAATCAAAGGCTCTGCGTTACCAGAGAGTGTTGACACACCACGCAGACGCATGGTAGAGCCAGAACCCAGGTTACCAGAGTTGCTCACGATATCGAGACCGGCAATCTCACCCTGCAGAGCCTCGTCGGCAGAAGTGAATGCCATACCCTCGACCTCAGAGAGGTTGAAGGTCTGCTGTGACACAGAAATCTCTTTCTTCTGAATGTTCAGGCCACCAGAGTTAGCACGGCGACCACGCACCGTTACCTCGTTAAGTGTAGTCTTCTCATCCTCCAGTTTGATGGCGAAAGATGTCTCCTCGCCTATTTTCTTTTTCCAAGTCTTGCTACCCACGTATGAGACCACAAGCATATTCTTGGTACTTTTAATCTCCATAGAGAAATTACCCATCATATCAGTCTGCGTAGCATTCACGATACGGTCGTTAGCGTCACGCTCTGTTACATTGGCGAGCATGACAGGTCCCATAGCGTCTTCCACGGTTCCTGATATGACAACACCCTGCGCCATTACCATCTGTGTTATGACGAAAAGGATGAATGTCAGTAGAACTTTTTGTTTTGACATAATATTCATGAGTTCTTAAATAGTTTTCGTTATAATAAAGGTATTAGCGCCTTGTGGCCTTAGCTCCAGCAGAGAGATTCCACTTATCATCATATCTACCACTCTTATTGAAACACAGCGGTGTGTTTATTCCGTGTATTGTTACGAAAGAAGAGTAGTCGATGGTATTCTTGTCTGCTCTCACGATGTCTCTTGCGAGAATATTGGCATTCTCGTTACCATATACAATGTTCACAGTCTTGCCTGCATTGTCTTTTACAGTCAGTGTACCACCGCCGCCACCTATTGTAACCTGCTGAGGTATGCCGAGCTCGTCTGTGCAGAAGGTCTGATATATACCTGTAGCGACTGTATTGTCAGCAAAAACAGAACTATTCTGGATGTGATAGAACACGAATGAGCGCATAGCGTCAATCATCTTGCGAGCCTTTGCAGAAGCAGCGGCATAACCGCTCTCCTCCGTTTTATCTGCCCACTGACTATACAATGCCTCAACATCTGACCATCTAGGCAGACCAGCCTCATAGGCAGCTTCCATTGCATCATCTGTAGGAGCATATAAAGTATAGTTATATGCAGAGAGCATACGCATACGCATATCGTTCAGTTCTGGGTGCAGCGTACTTGTGTTAGTACCCTCAAACATAGTATATGCGGTCTGTTCAGACTTACCAGTCTTCTCATTAGCCAAATCACTAATACCGGCAAAGCTGAGTAACTCAGAGTTACCGTCAAAGCCACTCATAAACTCAAAGAATTTCTCAAACTTACTTGAGAGCACCTTGTATGTACTCTTTGTAGTTGGCTGTATAGGTGTTGAAAGCAGGTAACATGTACCATTCTCTATATTAGCCTCTGGGTCAGCGTCTGGCTGACCTGTCTTACCATACTGAGTGAGGATGGTAGCAGCATTTGCCAGTCCTTCCACCTGTGCACCGCCAAGGATAGTCTTGTTATTACGTGAGCCGTTTGGCAGGTATATGGCACCACCATGCTTTGTCTTGAAGTAATGGTTGTTACTCAGTCCGCTCTCTGAACTGTTGAGCACAACAACATGGTAGTTCAACATATCCTGTATCTGAGAGAGGTATGTACCCTTGTCGATATTCTCCTCCTCATACTCATTCATTTCCACGAACGAGCCGTTAACCACTCTGCCCTTACGTACCATAACGTTGAACTTGGCATCAGTAACAGTTGGCTCAAATCTGAAGCGCAGAGCCTTCAGTCCATAGCCGTCCTCATCATATATTGACAATGGGTCGATGAAGAAGAAACTGTCGTTATCCTCTGGCACGAACACTGCATACTTAGACTTCATTGACATGAGGTAGTAGTACATATT
>CAMNCV010000095.1 GCA_946534585.1 uncultured Prevotellaceae bacterium | reverse complement strand
TGAGGCATGACCTTCATCTACGGTCACACGGTCAAGGATAATCAGCTCCGTGCCTTCGCCAAATACGTCTTCCACCTCGCGCTCTGTCATAGTGAACGGCAGACAGATTGTATTCCACTTACCTCTGGTGAACGAGCGGTCAAGGGTCACGGTCTCATACATAGGTATGGTATTTAGGTTATCGCCTGTATTGAGTGCGGATGGGTCGTAAGCCACGTTCTCAGACAGGGCGAGGGGTTCGCTTGGCTGGTTCTCCTCATTGTCTGGCACGAAGTTTACGCCAGAGAAGCCAATCTTTGAGAAGTTAGAGAAGATATAGTATGTCTGTCCGGCAATCACATGGAAGGTGTATTTCACCATACCAGGGTCTAAGGCGAGGTAAGCACCGTTGTCAAGCTTCGTGACAACCTGTGCACCGTTCACACCGGCAGACCAGTTGTCGTGAACTCGCTGTTGTTCGCCTGGTGACATATACTCCTTGAACTCCTTCCAGTTACCTATGTTCGTCACATCGTTGTATCCGTCGGCATTCTCGTCAAGGATACATTTGTATTTCTCGCCTTTCTCGCAGGCATAGTTCTCGCAGAACGTATCGAGCATAGTATTCTGTGTGTCGGTCTTACCGCTTGAAGCAATTCCAGTCGTTACCTTTTTACGTGTTATGATGCTAACGGGAGTATAGTTATCTACCAGATGTCCATTCTGGTCAACGATGAAGAATGCATGAGGACGGTACTGAAATGGCGCATTGCCAGGGAACTTAGAAGCGTTACCATCGCCATCAACCGACACGAGTTTTCCGTCGTTGTTGTAGATGTCGTCTTTCTCGGAGTTCCAAGGTCCGTTCTGGTCTATATATACAGACAGCGTGCCGTTGACTGTAGGCTCGAGCGTGACGTAAGCACCGCGCACAGGCAGCGTGAACGGGTAGGAGTCAGAACCGTCGGGCTGCTTGAACCATCCGAAACGCTCCACACCGTATATCACGTCGTTGTAGTATTGTTGCAAAGAGCTGTACATGGTCTCGTTGCTTGCATCCTGTGCGCCGCTACGGTATTCCGAGAAACCGTCCACACCTGGGCGTGAGTCTGTCAGTTTTCCCCAGCTGTCAGTCTTTTTTGATGTCTTGCCATCGGTCTTAGGATAGTTGTAGGTGTTTGAGTTTCTGTTCCATCCGCCGAAGGTTCCTACAAGATAAAGTTTCTCAACGCCTGCCTCTGGCCTATATACATGGAATGTGTCGCGTACGGCAGGAGCATTTTTCTTGAATACAGGGTGCGTAGCCACCTTCCAGTTTACTCCCTTCTGTATGGTGATGGAGTATTCCGCCTTGGCGTCGTCATAGTTGCTGTTGTTCGTAGAGGTTGCTGTGATAATAGCCGTACCGTTGCCGTACGGGGTGGTGATGGTGATGACACCTGTGGTCTCATCTACTGTTGCCACGGTCTCGTCATCTGAGGTGTATGTAATGTTGAGACTGCTGGTTGATACGGGATTGCCGCTGTCGTCTGTGGCGGTAAGCGTCAGTGCCCGCAGTGCCGGTGTGTTCTCATCAGCATTGCAAACATATTCCGTAGCGTCGTCGCCACTGTCGCCGTCGGTGTAACCGAGTGTCAGTCCAGCTTTGAGGACATCAACGCTGATGCTACTCTCACCATCCTTATATACGGTGCCGTTACCCTTTATGCTGAAAGTAAGGTTCGTTGGTGTGTTGCCAGTTGCGGCAATACCAACAAGCGTAAGTGTGCCTTTTCTGTAAGTATTGTCCTTGTCAAGTTCACGAGTGAATGTCGCGGTTACCTTGTTTGCGTCGCCGGCATTGGTCATTGCGTCCTCATTGAATATACATCCGTTTGGCAGGCGTAGGGTGATATTCTTTGTTTCACCCACTTTTACCGCTGCGCTCGTGTAGTCCAACTTCGGTACTTGCTGCGTGGTATAGAACACTATATCGGCAGGATATACATCCTTTCCGGCACCCGTTATCTTTACTGTGTGTGTGCCAGTGCCGCCAGTGGAATAAATCGGAGATGTGGTGTAATTACCTGGTACTACGTGGAACTCTGTGAGTTCTTTGTCATCCAGATATACTTTCACGTCTCTTGTTTCCTTGCTGTTACCGTGGAAGGCATCGATGCTGAAAGCTATTGCACCATCAAAGGTCATGGTGACGTAGTTGCTTTCCCATTTGATATTGTAGAATGCGCCTGTCACTCCATTGTGCGTACCCGTGCTACCATTATTATTCACAGGATTGGCGGTGGTGTATAGGGTGCCGTCGATGTTCTCCTTGGTGAGGTTAAACTGCTGCAGGTTCTGCGTAACGTGATACACGGTATCCTGCACAATATAGAAATAGTCAAGGCCGCTCTGACTAGCCATAGGGCAATTGACATAGAGAGTCTTTTTCTCAGTTAAAGTAAACGCTTGCTGAGCATATTTATCCGTTCCATTTGAGTAAGAGAAAGTAGCTATAACATCATCACCAACTTTGAAATTGCATATTTGATTACTTCCGTTTCCAACTACTGCTCTTGTATATAGGACATAATTACCAGGCATCAAAGCAGTGACCTCCCTATATTGAGAATCATTAGAAGCATTTCTTGCCAAACTCCCATTAGAAGCTCTTAAGGTATATTTATAGTCCACTGTCAAGGCATCGCAATCCTCTGCTTCTGTAAAATAAATGACATTTTCTACAGAAGTCGGACTATAAACTATGTTATAGACATATCCGTCAACATCAGGCGTTATTTTATCAGTCCACCAATCGAGTGGTGTGGCATTATGCTCTCTCTCATATAGTGTATCCTCTACAAGCACATAGCGCGGATAACTGATGTCGATATTTCCCTTTCCCGTGGCGTAAGTGCCAGTCTTCAATTGCTTGAGGATGTTTCCTGAATTATCAACAGCATTTACGGTATATGCATAGTTTTCTGATTCCACAGTAAACGTCACCGTAGTGCTGACATTATTCGACGTTGTTGCAGTTATATTTGCACTGCCTGCCCCGTGCGTTGTAATAACACCGTTGGCTACTGTTACTACGCTTGTATTGTCCGACGACCATGTCACGCTGCTGTTCACGGTATTTGATGGTGTGACAGTGGCAGTCAGTGTCGTCGTAGCTCCATATTTTATTGTTGATTCGCCAGTTATTGTTATGCCAGTCGGTGCACGGTCATACTGTGCATAGAGTGTGATATTGCCGCCCGGAGTATATTCGTAGCCAGCACCACCAATGCGAGTGCCACCGATAGGCTCGGTGTACCAACCCCTAAACTCTGCACCGTCGTTGTCAGTTGCAGCAGGCAGTGTCACGGACGTTACGTTGCCTTCGCTTGCGCAAGACAGTGAGGTGGTGGCGCAGGTAGCATCGTCACCGGCAACGAAAGTTACGGTGCGCTTGTCTGCGTATGTTATGCTGAGCGATGGTGGGTAGGCGCTTCCTTTGCCATAGAGGTCGGCACTTGACAGGCAGTTAGTCAGGAACATCGTAATGTAGCCCTGACTCTCCACTGCTTTTACTGCGGTGGTTACATCAGTCTCTAAGTTGAAATATTCTCGTCCGTCCTGCAACTCTACGTTGTTGAAATAGGTGTACGGCTTGCCTTGCATGGCGGCAATCATGTTTCCGCGTCCTTGGGCAAAGGCATTCCAGTCTATGTCCTTGCCGAGGTTCAGGTAATAGAAACTGT
>CAMNCV010000094.1 GCA_946534585.1 uncultured Prevotellaceae bacterium | reverse complement strand
CATCAACGCCTTCATAGGCGAGGACCGCAACATCGTAACAGAGATAGCAGGTACCACACGCGACAGTATATACACACGCTATGACAAGTTTGGCTTTGACTTCTACCTTGTTGACACCGCCGGAATACGCCGCAAGAACAAGGTAAGCGAGGACCTCGAGTTCTACAGCGTCATGCGCTCAATACGAACCATAGAAAATTCCGACGTCTGCATACTCATGATAGATGCTACCCGCGGCATAGAAGCACAGGACATGAACATCTTCCAACTCATTCAGAAGAATAACAAGTCGCTCGTTGTAGTCGTGAACAAATGGGACCTTGTAGAGGACAAGTCACCTATAGCCATCAAGACCTTTGAGAATGCCATCCGTGAGCGTATGGCACCGTTTATTGATTTCCCCATAGTCTTTGCCTCTGCCCTTACCAAACAGCGTATTTTCAAAGTGCTTGAAACTGCAAAACAGGTATATTTGAACCGCAAGGTACGTATTGGCACAAGCAAACTCAACGAAGTGATGCTGCCGATTATCGAGGCGACACCGCCACAGTCGGTAAAGGGTAAGTACATCAAGATAAAATACTGCAATCAGGTTCCCGACACTCAGATACCAACTTTCGTGTTCTATGCGAACCTTCCGCAGTACGTAAAGGAACAATATCGTCGTTTCCTTGAAAACCAATTACGCTCGCATTGGGAACTGACTGGTACACCAATCAATGTCTTTGTTAGACAAAAATAATTCAGATACATATACATATACTTATACACAAATAAGCATTACTCCCCATTTGCTAAAAAGCAGATGGGGAGTAATAGTATATGGTTCTTGCACAATGCAAACTGAGCATTAAGAAAGTGGCTCACAAACTGGGTTTTCCTGAACAGATTACATTCCGTAAGACTTTAACACTCACATTGGAATATCTCGATTACGGAATATAGGAAAACGCGGTTGTTTACTTGAAACCTGAGACTTTCGTGCCAGCTTTCCAGTATGATTGAAGTGTCATATCAAAGCGTAATACGCTACAATTGGGTATTGATGAAGATGTTGACGATGAGCCATAAGCCAGTTGCCATGGTATGTAAACCGTCCAACGGTCACCTACGTGCATCGACATCAGCGCTGTAGTAAAACCGTTGATCATACCACTTACAGAGAGTTTTGCCGGCACCATCGTCGTCGTGTCGTAATCACCCTGCCATGATGAGTCAAACTGCTTGCCTTCGCTATACGACGCTGAAGGCATCAACCAACCACGGTAGTGCAAACGCACAGTGTCTGTATATAGCGGAGTGGCGAGCGACTGCTCTGTTAGAACCTTACATTCGTCATGATAACTGCTCTGACTTTCTACGTGAGCCACAATATAGTCAGTGTGTGTGCCTTCCTCTGCTCCTGCGGTATAAAGGCTCAATGCACCGTCTTTTGACCACGACTTAATTATCATCCATGACTCGTCACCAGAGTCAATAGCTGACTTGGCCTGCTGGTATATGTTCTCGAAGTACACATTATTGCGTGACTCCCAGTTGGCATATTCATCATCCTTATCGTCACTCTCGGAGCATGAGGTCATAGTCATGGCCGATAGCAAGATGCAGAGCAGCACAAAGCGGTATTTCATCAGTGTATCCATTGTCCCTTACTGCAGTTTCTTAAGCAGTGACGTAATTGTCACCTGATCTTCGATAATGCCGCGCAGTTCGTTGATATTCACACGGCGCTGCTCCATTGAGTCACGCTCACGCAGTGTCACGGTGTTGTCCTCAAGTGTCTGGTGGTCAACGGTAACGCAGTATGGTGTACCGATGGCGTCCTGACGGCGATAGCGCTTACCTATCTGATCCTTCTCCTCATACTTGCAGTTGAAGTGGAACTTCAGGTCGTTCATAATCTCCTGTGCTTTCTCTGGCAGTCCGTCCTTCTTAGTGAGTGGGAACACTGCAAGCTTCACAGGAGCCAAGGCGGCAGGCAGGTGGAGCACTGTACGTGTCTCGCCGTTCTCCAGTTTCTCCTCCTCGTATGAGTGGCACATGATAGAGAGGAACATACGGTCAACACCGATAGATGTCTCAATGACATACGGAGTGTATGACTCGTTCAGTTCTGGATCGAAGTACTTTATCTGCTTGCCTGAGAATTTCTCATGCTGTGACAGGTCGAAGTTGGTACGTGAGTGAATACCCTCTACCTCCTTGAATCCGAATGGCATGCGGAACTCGATGTCTGTTGCTGCGTTAGCATAGTGAGCCAGCTTGTCGTGGTCGTGGAAACGATAGTTCTCTGCGCCGAAGCCGAGGTTCTGGTGCCACTTCATACGTGTCTCCTTCCACTTGGCAAACCAGTCGAGCTCTGTGCCTGGCTTGATGAAGAACTGCATCTCCATCTGCTCAAACTCACGCATACGGAAGATGAACTGACGTGCCACAATCTCGTTACGGAATGCCTTACCTATCTGTGCTATGCCGAATGGTATCTTCATACGGCCTGTCTTCTGCACGTTGAGATAGTTCACAAAGATACCTTGTGCTGTCTCTGGACGGAGGTATATCTTCATTGAGTTGTCGGCAGATGCGCCCATCTCTGTTGAGAACATGAGGTTGAACTGGCGAACGTCGGTCCAGTTGCGTGTACCGCTGATTGGACATACTATCCCCTCATCGAGAATAATCTGTTTCAGCATCTCGAGGTCCATCTTGTTCATAGCCTCGCTGTAGCGTGCGTGCAGGTCGTCAAACTTCTTCTGGTTCTCCAGCACGCGAGGGTTAGTCTCGCGGAACTGCTTCTCGTCAAAACTGTCGCCGAACTTCTTCTTTGCCTTGGCAATCTCCTTGGCAATCTTATCCTCATACTTTGCCATCTGCTCCTCTATGAGCACGTCGGCACGATAACGCTTCTTTGAATCGCGGTTATCAATGAGAGGGTCATTGAAGGCGTCAACGTGTCCAGAAGCCTTCCATATAGTAGGGTGCATAAAGATAGAAGAGTCAATGCCCACGATATTGTCGTGCAGCAACACCATTGACTGCCACCAGTACTGCTTGATGTTGTTTTTCATCTCAACACCGTTCTGACCGTAGTCATACACTGCGCCCAGTCCGTCATAGATATCACTTGATGGGAACACAAAGCCATACTCTTTGCAGTGGCTTACTATCTTCTTAAATACATCTTCTTGCTGTGCCATTTTCTTATGTTTGTTTTTATTTATTTGCGTTTTTACAATTGTTGTTTTCCTGTCTTGTATTTGTCTCTCGCAGCAATATTCAGAACTGCTAAATGACTAACAGACTGCAAAGTTACAAAAAAAACACGAAACAACATAATTATTTCGTGTTTTTTAACTCTATAGTATATTCAGCGAATGGCCTTGAAATCCAAACCCCATCGTAATAAATAAAGCCATGAATAATCAGTTTGCATTCTCCGAGACATACATCAGTCTGACAAGTCGTATGTCTTCATCGGAATAATCACCGTCAAACTCATCATAGGCGTCGTCAAGCGAGTCTGTCTCCGCTTCCTCAAAGTAGCCATAAATATCGTCAAACTGCTCCTCGTCCATCGTTTCCTCAACGTCATACCGTAGGTCAAGACGTGTACCACTATACACTATGGCTTCCAACTCGTCAAGCAACTCTGGCATTTTAATGTGCAACGATGCCGCTATCTCCTTGAGGGGCATCTTACGGTCTATACAGTTAATAATCTTAACCTTGCCAGCTGACTTGTTTGCAACATTGCGCACACGTATTTCTTCAGGACGTACGATGTCATTATCTTCGCAGTATTGTTTTATTTGATCGAGGAATGGCTGACCAAAACGTCGTGCTTTTCCTTGTCCAACGCCCTGTATATTCTGCAGTTCCTCCATCGTCACGGGATACATCGTAGCCATCTGTTCAAGCGATGATTCCATAAAGACGATATAAGGCTGCACACCCTTCTTGCGAGCCACCTCGCGACGCAAGTCTTTCAGTATGGCATAGAGTTGTTCATCAACGGCACCTGTCACCACTGTGTTTTCGTTGTAATCATCAACGAAGGAGTTATCTTCTGTAACATAGAATGTATCTACGGCACTGTCGCCTTCTTCTGTCTGCATGGACTTCAGTTTTCTCTTGCCAGCAGCGGTGAGTTTCAGAGTACCATAGGTTTCAATATCCTTACGTATATATCCATCAACAATGGCTTGTTTAACAGTTGGACTCCATAGTTTCTCTGCTAATCCCTCACCACAACCGAAGTCTTCGAGTACGTTGTGCTTATGAGCTTCAATCTCGTCAGTGGAGCGTCCTTTCAGGAAGTCCATCACATAACTCACACGATAGCCTTCTTTCAGCGCAGCAATAGCAGTAAGTAACGCATGAAGATGTTTCGTAGCGCACATACGCATCTTTGGATGCAGACAATTATCACAGTTACCGCAATTATCTTTATCGTAGTCTTCTCCGAAGTATTTCAGGAGCATCTTGCGACGACATATTGAGGCTTCGGCATACGAGGCTGTCTCTTGCAGCAGATGACGTCCAATCTCCTGCTCCGCAGCCTGCTTAGTGTCCATCAGCTTCTCAAGTTTCTGCAAATCCTTTCGAGAGTAAAACGCTATACATTGTGCATCATGTCCGTCTCTTCCTGCACGCCCTGTTTCCTGATAATAGCCTTCAAGTGACTTTGGTATGTCATAATGTATCACAAACCTGACATCGGCCTTATCTATTCCCATGCCGAAGGCTATAGTGGCACAGATTACATCAAGGCGCTCCATCAGGAAATCATCCTGAGTGGCACTGCGCACGTTGGGGTCTAAGCCTGCATGATATGGCGCTGCCTTTATATCGTTTGCACGAAGCACCTCGGCAATATCTTCTGCTGATTTCCTTGACAAGCAATATACTATACCACTCTGACCAGAATGTTGCTTAATGTATTTTATCATCTGCTTGTCAACATCACTGGTCTTCGGCCGAACTTCATAATACAAATTCGGGCGATTAAAGGAACTCATAAAGACACGACACTCACTGATACCGAGGTTCTTCATGATGTCCGTACGTACTTTCTCCGTAGCAGTAGCTGTAAGAGCGATTATCGGTGTGCGTCCTATAGTATCTATTATCGGACGAATACGTCGATATTCCGGACGGAAATCATGTCCCCATTCTGATATGCAATGTGCTTCGTCTATAGCGAAGAATGATATCTTTACCGATTTCAAGAATAAGGTATATTCCTCTTTTATCAATGACTCGGGAGCCATGTAAAGCAATTTGGTGATACCATTGCGCACATCGTTCTTCACCCGTTCCACCATTTGTTTGTTCAACGAGGAATTAAGGCAGTGTGCTACTCCGTCATGCTCGCTGATGCCATTGATGATATCAACCTGGTTTTTCATCAATGCTATCAACGGAGATATGACTATTGCCGTGCCTTCCATCAGCAGTGATGGCAACTGGTAGCAGATGGACTTTCCCCCACCTGTAGGCATAAGCACAAAGCAGTCATTGCCATCAAGCAAATGCTTGATGACTTCCTCCTGCTGTCCCCTGAAGGAATCGAAGCCGAAGTATTTCTTTAGACTGTCGGTAAGAGAAATGTTCATCTTTATTCTTTATTCATGGTTTATGCACATTATAAGCTCAACTGACTCCGTACTACATTCATGCACAATAAACCACAAGTACTATTTCATTTAAGGTGGGTTCTAATAATTACCACCCTATCAGAATTTACTTTCCAACTGCTTTTCTGCATAGTCCTTCGTCACCTCAAACTTTGCAATACCCTGCGATGGTGCTTCGTACATTGCTTCGGTCATAATTGTTTCAACGATGGAACGTAAGCCTCGTGCACCAAGTTTATACTCTACAGCCTTATCAACGACGAAGTCAAGTGCTTCGGTTGTGAACGTCAGTTCTATCCTATCCATCTTAAACAGTTTGATATACTGCTTTATGATAGAGTTCTTTGGCTCTACGAGTATGCGACGCAATGCAGAGCGGTCAAGTGGATCAAGATGAGTAAGTACCGGCAAACGACCTATAATTTCAGGTATTAAGCCAAACGACTTTAAGTCTTGCGGTGCCACATATCGCATCATCTCATTCTTATCAATACGCTTTACATTCTGCACGCTGTTATAACCTATCGTATGTGCATTAAGACGCTGTGCAATCTTACGCTCTATGCCGTCAAAAGCTCCGCCACAGATGAACAAGATATTACGCGTATCCAGATGTATATACTCTTGATCAGGATGTTTGCGTCCGCCCTTTGGTGGCACATTGACTATTGTACCCTCAAGAAGTTTCAGTAATCCCTGCTGCACGCCCTCACCGCTCACGTCGCGTGTAATGCTGGGATTATCGCTCTTGCGTGCAATCTTGTCAATCTCGTCAATAAAGACTATACCACGCTCAGCAGCTTTCTGGTTGTAGTCTGCAACCTGTAGCAGTCGCGTCAATATACTCTCCACGTCCTCGCCTACATAACCAGCCTCTGTAAACACCGTAGCGTCAACAATGGTAAAAGGAACATTAAGCAGTTTGGCTATAGTACGCGCGAGCAAAGTCTTACCCGTACCAGTAGAGCCTACCATGATAATATTACTCTTTTCTATCTCAACACCATCCTGTTCCTCTGGCTGCGACAGACGCTTATAATGATTATAAACCGCTACTGACAAGTATTTTTTTGCATCATCTTGTCCTATGATATACTGGTCAAGATACGACTTTATCTCCTGCGGTTTCGGCACATTATTCATATTTACAGCCTCCACGTCAGCAGAATTAGCCGCTTTTTCTGCAAGTTGATTTGAGGTCAGTTCACCTTCACCTCCCATCATGTTTGTCAACTGATGTGAAATCTCATAGGCCTGTTCAGCGCACTGATCGCAGATAAAACCATTTGCTCCAGTGATAAGCATATTGACTTCACTCTCACTGCGCCCACAGAAACTACAGTAATTTGTTTTTCTCTTTACCACCTTCTATGCTTACTTCTATCTATTAACCCTGTTTTTTAGTCAACACCTGATCTATCATGCCATACTCCTTGGCTTCCTCTGCCGTCATCCAATAGTTACGGTCAGAGTCTTTCCATACCTTTTCATAAGGAGTATGAGAGTGATTACTAATAATGGTATAAAGCTCTTTCTTAAACTTCTGAATTTCCTGAGCTTCGATTTCTATATCTGAAGCCTGCCCCTGCACACCACCAAGCGGCTGATGTATCATAACACGACTGTGAGGTAAAGCCTGGCGCTTACCCTCCTGACCTGCTACAAGAAGCACAGCACCCATTGATGCTGCCATACCCGTACAGATGGTAGCCACGTCACTTGATATAAACTGCATGGTATCATATATACCAAGTCCTGCAGTCACGCTGCCACCAGGGCTATTGATATATATAGATATATCCTTATCTGGTTCCGTAGAGTCAAGATACAGTAGCTGTGCCTGTATAGTGTTTGACGTATAGTCATTGATTTCAGTACCGAGGAAGATAATGCGCTCCATCATCAAACGTGAGAACACATCCATCTGTGTCACATTCAGCTGGCGTTCTTCCAGGATATAAGGGTTAAGATACTGATCCTGCAGTTTCATAACGTCATCGACCACCATACCGCTCATGCCCATGCGACTGGTTGCGAACTTACGGAAATCACTTGTAATATTCATTTTCTTATAATATTATAATGTATGTTATCTAAATATGAAATACGCAAAACTTAACACGCACACAAACACACTCGCTCTTTTTACATACGCCACAAGCGCATAACACTACCTGAGAGTATCGGATTGTATGCAATTAAAATATGAGAACACTGCTCAAAAAGCAACATTCTCATACAAAGTTACTAAAAAAAAATGCAATCTGCAAATTTTTCTTTATTTTTTTATATACAAATGGAGTGACTTGACACTTACGTCCAGTCACTCCATATATATCAAGAGGTTTCAGATTCTATCAATCCACATTGACATCATCATCGTTAAAGAGCTCGCCACTCCACCCCTTAGCATCAAAGTGTTCCTCTTCATCATCACCTTTTTCATAGGTTGTACCTGCAAGAAGTTCTAAAACGTCATGCTTTATTTCTACTAATTCCGGAGCTATATATTCTTTCTTAAACATAATCTTATTCGACGTATTATATGATTAGTTTTCTTTTTACTGCCTATACAATTGCAAAGTTATATATAAATTTTGAATTGTAAAAATATTTCCATACTTTTTCAAGAAATTTAACACTACTCTCTAAGGTACTTCCTGCCTCTTTCGTCTATAACGATACCCTTATAGTCATCGTCAACAGGCTGGCCTGAGAGATTATAGTAGCGATGCTCTTGTTCCATACTGTTTATATCTACCTCTTTCACGGCAGTAGCTTCCATATCTATGTTATCCAAGCCGTCAAATAGTGCAGACTTTGCCTCAGTTGAACTATTCAGAGTAGAAATGACATAGGCCTTTCTGGCTGCGAAGGTAGCACCATATTTTGCTTTCACAAATTTGTTATTTGCCATACCATAGACTAACAATCCATCAGGCACTGTAAAGTCTTCTGTCAAAGAGCCACTGAGCAAGTTTTTATCTTTGTATTGCCAGCTTTCACTACTCAACGTACTAAATGGCACATTATATGTAGTATCAGCATGCAGACTTGATAACACTATAGGAGTATTAGCAGGCACCTCATATACCCAAGTCCAGTCAAAAGTCGTTTCTGTCTCACCAGTTATAATGAATGCTGTAAGTCCACGGTCTTCTATCTCTTTGAAATCCAGCGCATGCTCCGTAACGTACGTTGAATATCTGTTTGAGCCGACTGTTATCGCCTCATATCCCTGATATTTGGAAATGAAGTAAGCCTTACCAGCAGGGATTACAACTCCAACACCTTTTGTAGCTCTACGGAATTTTCCATCTGCTGACATACCATATACATAGTTAACTGTATCATCTACGCAGAAGTCATTTGTCAAACTACCTGTCAGAATATTATTTGTAATTTCCTTCACACCAGGACGAACCGGAATTTTATATTCTGTATTAGGTTCGCCCTTTACGAAGAATGCCGCTCCCTTTGGTAGATGTTGTATCTCTACCACCTCAATACTGTCCACATATTCATCAATCACCACATAGGCTGACAGGCCTTCTACCGGTTCAAAGTCAATATCATTTGCAGCTACGCCTGAAACATATCCATACTCATTAGTCTTAATCGTCTCATAACCTCCGTAGGCAGACACGAAATATGCCTGATTTGGCTTGAACGTCACGGATGAAGATGCCTTTACAATATTACCCTTACTGTAACCATATACATAATGCGGGGCTACAGAACTGACAGGGAACGGATCTGTATGCGAACCCCTCAGTTTATTATCTAAACCTAAATTGGCTAATTTACATACAGGTACGACATACGTCTTATTAGGAACGCCCTTGATAAACACTCCACAATCCTTGGTTGTCTTTTCTATGGTCTGTGCAAATATTCCATTGATAGACTCACCCGTAACAATACGCACCTCTATATCTTCAATGCCTGTGAAATCCAGCGCATTGTATGTATAATAGCTCAAATATCCTGAAGAACCTATTGTAATTTTTTCGAAACCTACATTCTTGGATATTATGAATGCTTCGCCTGCTTCTATTACAGTTTCCGCAGTGGCTTTAGAAAAATCTACGTAACCATCTCCGGTAACCATATATATCACTCTGTCCTGATCAGCAACCACGAAATCAGTTTCACTTACAGTCAACAAATTAGTAGCGATTTCTGGCGCACTTTCTATAACCGGAACCTGATAGGTCTTACCTTTCTCTCCTCTCAACGCTACGACTGTTCCAGCCGGAACCTGTCCGAGTTTATTCTGATACAGAGTACCATCGGCGCCCTCCATATAGACTATGTAGGCATCAAGACCTACTGTTGCGAAATCGAGGTTATGCTGAGCAACATACGACCTTACTCCATTAGACGGCATAACGATTTCCTCATAACCAAGTTCAACCGGGCGCTCATACGCTGAGATATAGTAAGCCTCACCTGCAGGCACAACATAGTCCTCGCTCATACGCTCCACTTCACCTGTAGCAGCATTAAGTGCCCAGATATAGTTGGCATTATTGCTTACGGCATAGTCAGCAGTACTACTTGTCAGGCGATTGTACGTTCCTGTGGTCAAATCCGTCTTTGTACCCTCATCAGCCTTAACGACTCTATAAGTAGTATTCGGTTCACCACCTTTCAAGATGAAGAACGGGTCTCCTGCTGCAACCGTAGAAACTGGCTGGGATACTAAAGAAGAAACAGTCTCGCCTGTCATGACAGATGCTGTCAATGGTGACTCGCTAAAATCAAGCGGATATTCGCTCGTCATAGACAGAGTGCCGCTCTCATTCGTGGTCAGTTCTACGAAGCCTCTGTATTTTGACACAAGATATATGGTGCCAGCCGGTACTGTCGTAACGGCATTCTTATCAACCTCTACCAGAGTTGAGTCATTTCCTGAAAGCATATACACTGCATTCTCCTTTGAAGAAGTGGCATAACTGCTCGTTGTGCTTCCCTTCAAGTAATTGTAATACTCCAGCGCTTCAGTACGCTGACCGACGAGTATAGAGTAAGACGCACCCGGAGTACCACTAAGTATAACAGGAGTTTCTGCCGGAATATCATCTACAGCCCAGTATTCGAAGGTAACTTTATCATCTTTTAGGGATTCACTTGTTATAGTGTAAGCAGTCAAGTCTTCTACTTCTTCAAAATTCAATGGCTTGTCATAGACGAGGCCAAGCACACCAGAGTTTCCGATAGTCACATCAAGATACTCTGCTGCCTGGAGCTCAGACAACACACAAACCGTACCAGCTGCAACCACTCCACTCTCTTGACGAACCAACTTACCTGTAGTCAAATCTACAACATAAACAGGAAGTTCTCTTGTTGTAACATCAATATCAGTTTCACTCACAGTCAGCAGATTGCTGCCGTTAAGCCCACTTGCGTAGCCTTTTCCGAGAGCATAAGTAGTATTCGGTTTACCGGAAATAATAACAGGAGTACCTGCAGGCACCTCTCCTATAGTCTCTGCTATATCCGCATACGTAAATCTGCCGCTCAGTGCCTCTTTCGTCACCAAGATACCACGCACCTCATCATCTGCCTTAAACGATATAGCATTGGTTGGCACATACGAGGCATAGCCGTATTCATTAGTAGTCACGTACTCCGTATCTGAATATACGCTGACGCTCTTAACTATTACTCCACTCGGAATTTCAAAGAACGCGGCATCAGAATATACTTCAAACACCTGCTCATCTTCGGTAGAAGACTCATGCTTTAGACAAGAGCCTGTTGGCACCTGAACCTGTCCGCCCACTGTAGATACATATACATATTGACCAGAAACAAGTCCGCTTACAGCCAAGCCATCGTAAGCATCAAAGTTGTCATCGGCTGATTCTACATCATCATCAAACTCTGGAGTGGGCTTAGTACTTACCAATCCGCTATCAGCCTTGAGATAATAATCTGAAGCGGTAGAAAGACCTATGCGCTTGTCAACACTGATACTGACATTCTGTCCTCCACTGATGAATTTCTCTATATTATATATTGGTTTTCCATCTACATCAAATGCGCTACTGCCACTAAGAACAACATTCTTAGCATCCTTGCCGTAAACGGAACCATCTACAAGTGTCGTGAAGTCCTGTTTCCACAACATCGGATAATCAGGACGCGTAGAGGTATAGGCATTGGTTTTACGTGATGCTGTATAGCCATCGGCTTCCATCCACTTCATAATCGTAGAACCTGGAGGTGCGTATGCCCAAGAACCCTCTGCAAGCAGTGTTTTAGCCCCGCCATCTATCTGATAGTAAAAACGTGGCGAACGAGGCGCTACAGCTACATAATCATAATTTGGAGTCAGGGTAAAAGCAAAGCCCTTTTCTGCATCATACGAGACAGCAGTAAAAGTCGGAGGATACAACTGAAGTGTACTACCAGCTCCCGTACCGAAAGTGATTACCTCTGAAGTACTTCCGTTAACAGGGTTGACAGCATAGATATACAATGTTGTTGCTTCTGTCTCAAACTCACCGGCATAAGGCAGCCAAGCATTGTCACCAGGTGCCAGTTCAGTTTCTGAATAATAGATTTCCGCTCCCTCTGTTTCACAATCAAGAACTACAGTTCTTGCCTTAAGATTAGCATCTACAATAGAATATGTGGGCGCCTCACAAGGAGTATCATCAACAATTACATCTTTCGTCAACTTAAAATCATCATAATATCTGATACTTGCATATGGATCATGATCCATGTTATAATCACTGTACTTATACTCAAACATACCACGAAGGGCGCCAAGTTGCGCAGGATTAACCGTTGCCGAACTCTCATACACCTGTTTATTTTCAAATTCATCATATACGATAACACTCAAGGTAGCGCTTGTAGTGTTATAATTCGTACATTTCAAGGTTACCTTATATCCATGCCCATACTTAAGCAATAACTGACCATTAACAGTCGTATCTCCTAACTTCACATTATAATAAGAAGTAGGTTCACCATTGCTGTCTTCGCCGTCAGATGTCTTATCCAAAATCAGATAGCACCCCGATGTAAGTTTCGTGCCTTGCGACGGATTAGTATTGCTTCCCGTTACAGCAAGCTGTCCGAAATAATATACAGAGGTTTTCATGTAACAACTGGCATCAGAAGATTTAATATACATCGAGAATGTCCAGTTATCTGTAATTTCTGAAGCATCATATTTAAAATCTGCAAACATAAAACTACCACTAGTTCCCATAGTGCATAAAACCGCAGTTCCAAGCCCCATATCTCCTACAACACACTCTGCAAAATTTCCTCCTCCCTTGCCAAAAGCAGAAAAACTTGATACAGAACTAATGTCCCCACCTTGAACATTGTCAAAATCTTCACTCCAAATCGTCTGGTTTGATACGGTTGTCCCTGCCCATGCCATAGAAGCGGATAGCGTGAGCATACAAATAATAATATGTAATATCTTTTTCATACGTATGTTATTTTGCAAACTTTTTGAGTGTGTCATGGTTATTAGTTTTAGTCCTATGATTGATAATTATTGCAATTTGTTTATGTTATCCTTTGCCCTGAGATATAATCTATTGCAAAATTACTCATTTTTATTCGAAAACAAAGCAAATATAAGTTTTTTTACGTTTTTTTAACCTTACACCCTCTTTATCTACGTATAAATTACCAAACATTAAGCAAAAGTTGAAACATTAGTTCCTAAAAGTAACAATATGGTGTACAACAAGAGAGGGGCAAGGTATATAATGACAAAACTAAAAGCACAACAGAGGTATAACCGTGAAAATCAACGAAATACAGGGCGAACGGTAAAAGCATACTGATTATGGCATAATCAGTATGCTTTTACCGTATAATCAGATAGCGATTACAGGGTAATGGCAATGCTATTACGAAACGGAGGAATAGAGACTGGTTTTACTCTGCAAAGAAAACATTCTTGAGACTTTAAATCACTAATCATTCTACTATGTCTTCGTAACGCATAAGATACGTGTCATACTGAGTAAGGAAAGGTTTGAAAGGCTTCTGCAGATACTGCGGATCATCAAACAAGCAATCGAACGCTGGTGGCAATTTACCACCTTCAACCCTACTCATGCGGAATGTGCCCGTCAGTCTGCCAACGTCTTTTGAGACAACGGGGAAGGCTGTGCGCGAGAACTTAGGTCCCTGGCCGGCCACAGCAGCGTTGACCGTCAGTACTATGCCACGGTCAGTCTGCTCAAAATTAAGGTTAAGGCTATCCCCCACTACCAGTATGCCATTGCCGTCCTTATCGCTAAGGAAAGCAGCATCGATGCCCATACGGTTGCCTTCAAAATACACATCGTCTTTATGCAAAGACCAAATATCATAGTTATTGGCGCGGGAGCGACCGGGGTAAGAAGCAAATGGTCCCATGCCCACCCACTGTACCCTGTCGATATTTTCGGGCAAGAGCCACGCTATGCCGACCTCTGAAAGGAACCTATCGGTAGTATCAGGCATAAGTTCATAATCCACACGTATGGCATTGCCCTCACTGCTGGTGCTAATCCCAGCCTTCACGTAAGGATTATCCACCGGCTGAAGGTAGCGTTCCACGCGTTTGTCAGCCACTTTAATACGCTCAGCCATCGTAGCCTTGCGCCCCACACGGATGAGAAACTGCGGTGCATCGGTCGGCTCACTGCTTATCTCAAGTGCGGAAAAGTCAGGTTTGTTTCGGGCAAAGCACTGACGCAGGAAAGTGTTTCCGTCCTTATCCGTAAGACTAACATCCAAAACCGAGAACGATGAGATTTTAGACAGCGGCAACACAACGCGCACACTGTCATGAGGGGCACATTGCGGCGAAAAGGCATCGAAAGTCACAGTATCCTCATCGGTATCTGCGGAGTAGTCACGAAGCATCCAGTCGAAGGTCACATTATCCTTCAAATCGAGGAAATCATAACGGTTTACTATTGTCAGCGTATCGCCATTGACATTGCTTACGAAAGCCCTTGCATAGTTACGCTGCAGTTCATAGTAGTTGGGCAACGGCGTGCGGTCAGCATAGAGTAATCCGTCAGTACCCTTGTTGCCATACATTTCAAAGCCTCCATGCTCGCTTGTAAACACCCTTTCCTCATATCCGAAACGACTTTGCAGCGTATCACGGAACGGCATACCCTGATCTACCCACTCCCATACCGAACCGCCTGCAATGCCAGGGGTACGCTGTATCGTCTCCCACTGTCGGTCGTGGTCTTCGAGCGATATGCCGAGCGTATGGCAATATTCCGTAAAAATCACCGGACGGTCAAGGTGCTGATAATATCCTGATATCTGTCCCGTAGTGGGATAGTGCGGAGCGTATATGGGAGCCTTTATCACTGGCTGTCTGGCATCATAGGTCTTGCGGAAATAGCTGCCTACCTGCGGAAAACAATAAGGGCGTGAGGGGTCAAGTTCCTGACTGACATAGTCGCCGAGGCGCGAGCATATCTCAGTAAGAGGGTTTTCATTGCCAAGGCTCCATATGAGCACAGAGGGGTGATTTTTGTCACGACGTATGGTAGCCTGCGCACGCTGCTGGAGTATCGGATAAAAGGTAGAGTCATACAAATTCTTATCACCGAAACCGAACGGAACCTCGTCTATCACATAGAAACCGAGCGAATCTGCAAGTTCGTAGAAGCGTGGCTCACGCGGATAGTGTGACGTGCGTATGTAGTTGACGGAAGCTTCTTTCATCAGTTTCATATCACGCAGGATGCTTTCCTCGCTGATTACCTTCACCGTAACGGGGTCGGTAGAGTGACTCGTGACACCGCGCAGTTTAATAGGCTGACCGTTGAGTTTCAGTACATTACCCTCAATGGTCAGTTCGCGGAAGCCGAAACGCTCACGATGTACCTGCTTCTGTCCGTTAGCCTGCAGCGTAGTAGTCAATGTATAGAGCGCGGGAGTTTCCGCAGTCCATAGTTCTGGATTATCAACAAGAAGCGTTGTACTCAAACCTTTACCCGTCGCCACGATGCGACCGTAGCTGTCAGTTACCGTGTATCTGACCTTGCCGTTACCGCCACTCACCACTGTATTCACCTTCACTTCACCATTATTCTTCGTGGTAATGGTAACATCGCTGAGGTGAACCTTAGGCACTGCCATCAGCGTTACATCACGAAAAATGCCACATGGCGCCCAATCGTCATTATAGTCGAAGTCGGAACCACGAAAGCGTGTCATCACGCGCAGCGACAATTCCTGACGTTCTTTTGTCCAATCCACTACCGGTGTAATGTCAAAAACCGCAGTATTATAACCGGAGCGCCACGAGCCAGCCTCTTGTCCGTTGACATAGAGGTCGTAGCCATAGAGCACTCCGTCGAAGCGCAAGGCGATACAATGACCTTGCCACTTCTGCGGCACGGTGAACGTGGTAGTGTATTCCTTGACCAAGTCATCAGCTTTATCGTAACTTGGTTTGCTGAATCCGTATGCCTCCCAGCATCCCGGCACGGGAATTTCTTTCCCATCAAGCATCCACACGCCGTTAAGACTTTGCATCATCTGCGGATCTGTGACGGGGAGGATGCCGCTAAAAGCGTCCCTGACTTGCGCAAACACTCCTGTATGCGAAAGCAACGCCGACAATAGTACAACAAGAAGTATTTTCTTCATCATACGTCTTTTTCGTGGTTCATAGTACACGTAGGCTTATGGTGGGTTCTATAAATTACCACCTTATATTATAGCCAGGTTAGTCTCCAGTTGCTTGGCACTGCTGGCTCCTACAAGTACACTTGTGACACCCTGCTGGCCGAGCACCCAGCGCAATGCCTGCTGGGCAATGGTCTCACCACGCAGGTCAGCCTCCTTATTCAGTTCACTCAGGTATTCCAACAGTTGCGGTGTGAGTGCGTCTTTCTTCAGAAAATGCTCTCGTGCCATGCGCGAATCTGCAGGTATGCCGTTGATATAGCGGTCAGTCAGCAGTCCCTGAGCCAGTGGCGAGAAGGCTATGAAGCCTATGCCATGCTCACGGCAGTAGTCAAGCACGCCACTGTCGATGGGTTCGCGGTCAAGCATATTCAGCCTACCTTGATATATAAGCAGCGGCACGTCATGCTTGCGCAGATACTCATCGGCAACCTTCAGAGCCTCAAGTGGCCAGCGCGATATTCCAACATAGAGAGCCTTGCCGGCACGCACTATATCGACGAGAGCTTGCAGGGTCTCCTCCAAAGGTGTTTCGGGGTCGTAGCGATGACTATAGAAGAGGTCAACGTAGTCAATATGCATACGCTTCAATGACTGGTCAAGCGACGACATGAGATACTTTCGCGAACCCCAGTTGCCATAAGGGCCAGGCCACATGTCGTAGCCTGCCTTTGAGGCAATGAAGAGTTCGTCACGATAAGGACGGAAGTCGTCATCCATCAGTCGTCCCATAGTTTCCTCTGCCGAGCCATACGGAGGACCATAATTGTTGGCAAGGTCGAAGTGAGTGATGCCATGATCAAAAGCATAGTGGGTTATTGCGCGACTGCGCTCGTAGGGATCAACGCCACCGAAGTTATGCCAGAAGCCCAAACTCACCTTTGGTAGCAGCACTCCACTACATCCACAACGCTGATACATCCTTTCAGACTTGTCGTAGCGTTGTTCGTTAGCAATATATTTTCCTTTCAGTTCCATATTGTTCATCTTTTTTCTATATTCTTATACTTCAAGTCTATTTTTGTATATTTGCCATTGCTATCGCAGTGTTCAAAAAGGCCAAGTGGTTCGGTAAGAGCCTTACCATTCTGCTTATACACGGTGCCACTCGGCGCATTAGGTATAGAAGCTGCTTCACGCAGATACTCATCACAGTAGTTCAAACTGCCAAATTCAGGCCACTCTTTGATTATCAAGTCCATAGCTACGGCATCACACGCCACCTCGTCCTGCGAGGCAATGATAGAGCAAGCCCAGTTTCCATTAAATGGTTCCTTCATCCACTTTGGGTTAGGAGCACCGTTTACATCGCGTGAACCGTAAGTACCATCAATGAGGAAGAGGAGCGTTTTCTGTCCCATATTCTTATGAGCCATCCAATCAACGAAAGTCTTGTAGGCCGGCTTACCATTACGCTTATCCTGGCTCACGTTGTTATGCGCATTCTGTCGCCATAGCAGATTGATATCCGTAGCACCGTACCAGTTCTTCGATGTCAGCGTCACGCCTGGTCCAGAATGAGTCTTGAGCAAGGCAGTGTTGATAAGGTAAGTGGCATCTACAATGCACTTAGCCAGTCCACGCGCCATTTTTCCATTATCAACGGAATATTCTATCTGTTCGGAATAATAATCACACTTCTCCCTACCATCGCCACCGATATTATCAATCATACGCACACGTGGGAACTCGCGATGTATCTTATCATATATACTGTCAGTGATGGCTCGGCTTGGTTCGCACAGCACTATATCCTGCTCGCGAACGCCTGCATCGCGAACAAGCGAGCGAACAAGTGACAGAGTAGTGAAAGGGGAAGAGTTCAACTCTATAGTATCATGATGTGTTATAGCATTATTCATATTGAGCTTAACCGCAATCATCTCACCTTTTCTGTATCCATGGTTACCACGACCATGGGTTTTATTGAAATGACGAAAGAGTGCCTGCCATGCCTTCTCTGCCGTTGTCTCACCCGTAAGCATCTTCACAGCCTCGGGTATCATGGCATCTGCTTTCTGCTGATTATTCCAACGGTCTTCTACCCATAAGCCTGTATGCCCGTCCCAGTTAGCAACGCCTGGCGAATGAACCCACGCAACGCGTCCTGGATGTACGCCACGCCCTATGCCTATTGGCTCATTAGCATCAACGAACAAACGAGGTTTCCTGCCATTGTACTCACCAAAGAACAAACGGTCACGGTTCACGGCATCACCAAGCAACTGTATGGTAGTAGAAGGACCAAGGTCGGGATTACGCCACGAACAAAGTTGCCATACGACCTTCCCGTTCTTATCTATCTCAACTGCTTGCACGGGTGCATTGGCTGTATCCATTGGCGTTTTATTCCATTCGTTATACCAGTTATTGACAATATGTCCTCCATCCTTCAGTCGAACCGTTTTCTGCGGCTGTGTAATGCCATAGTCTGCAACATTCATCTGCCAAACTACGCGCCCCTGACGGTTTATCTCTTGTACCAGTCCCTTGCGCCCGGTGATGAGTATATTACCCTTAGGCAACTCCTGTACTGACCACGGCAGAAAACCGTTCCAACGATCTATCTCTTGTCCTTTACTGTTATACTCTTGTATGCATCCAAGTCCCATATTAGCAATGAGCAACGTTCCACGTTCCGTAAGGCGAGCATTGCGGAACTGACCATGCACAGAGCCTTTTTCCGACACTGGTAATTCAAACTCCCTTACTATCCTACATGACGGTATCTCCATCACAACCGTCTTTGCAGGTTTGCCGTTCTGCAAGAAGACCACGTATTTTCTACCAATGGGTTGTACGGTATGTATCTCCGTTCCTTCAGGCGCATTGTAACTCCATACGACCTCACCATTCTGCGCCACTTCCGCAACTCCATACTGGTGAGCCACGAGTATGTGACCATCAGTCATAAGTATCGCATCACTAATCTCACCACGCTTTAGTTTATTCTCACCACGCTTTAGTTTGTTGTCACTACACTTTAGATTGTCGTCATACGACCAGTCAATCTTGCCTTCCTTAACGATAAACATACGACGTTGCTTACTCTGACCCGCATAAAAGAAATCATGGCGTGACAGAGAGTTATCCACTTCTTGCGCATTAGTATGCAACGCACACAACGCCAAGAACAATACTGTTATTATCTTTTTTATCATACCGTTATATTGTTTTCATCTGCAAAGATAAGGAAATTATGAATATTTCGCAAAGATTATGCATCACGATGTCGTTATTTTACCATCGAAAGGCATTTTTTTACTATAAGACATCTACTTTCCATGAAAATATTATTATCTTTGTACCGTAAAAACATTTTGTTATGCATAACCTATCTATCGATGACATACGATTTATGACGCTACACGTAGGCTTCTGTCAACATGACGGAGACTGGAATTGGAAAAACGTACGCAGTCCATTCGCTCGCCTATATTGCGTAACAGAGGGTGAGGCGCAGGTAATAATGCCCGACGGAATGAAAACGCTCAGCAAAGGGCATCTATACTTCATACCAGCCTATACAATGCACAGCGATGTCTGCACATCGGTATTTTCACATTATTACGTGCATATATATGAAGACCCTAACAGTCGGTTTAGTGTATTCGAGGAGCTTTCACTGCCCTTTGAAGTAGAATCAGAACCGATAGATGAAGATTTGATGCGTCGCTTAATGGCAATGAACCCACAGATGGGGGTGCCTCAATCCAATCCAGAGGCCTACGACAATCATCAATCCATGCTTTCAAACCTACAACGCAGTGCAAGCCGTCCACTTGCCGACAAGATGGAATCAAGGGGCACATTGTTTCTTCTGATGTCACGGTTTCTGAAAACAGCGAAGCGGCGTGACAACATCAACGACGACCGCATACGGCGTTCCTTAACATATATCAGACATCATATTGCTGAGAATATTGATATTGGAGGGTTAGCAGAAGAGTCATTCATGTCGAAAGATCATTTTATTCGCATATTCCGCAAGCAGACAGGCATGACACCCAATGTTTACGTGACAAAAAAGAAGATGGAGTGTGCAGAACTAAGACTAATAACGACTACCACACCAATAAAGATGATAGCCCATCAACTGGGCTACGCTGACCAATCATACTTCATCAAGTTATTCAAAAAGCACACTTCGCTCACACCACAGCATTACCGTGAACAGTATGGTCTGTAAGTCTCAACTCCTTATCCCTTATGTTACGAGGATGATGCAATTCTATTTCCTCACGCAGCGTTGACATATCTATATGTGTATAAATCTCAGTAGTGCCTATGCTTTCATGTCCTAACATTGCCTGAATGGCGCGCAGCGAGGCTCCACCTTCGAGTAAGGCTGTTGCAAAGGAGTGGCGCAGCGTATGGGGCGAAATGGTTTTCACTATGCCAGCATCACGTGCGGCCTGTTTCACCATTATCAGTATCATGGTGCGCGTCAGATGAGCCCCTCTCCTATTAAGAAACACATAATCTTCTTCACCTGACTTTATCTTCATCTGACTACGGTATTCATACCACAGGTGCAGTTCGCGGATGGCATGAGCAGAAATAGGCACGAGCCTTTCCTTTGAACCCTTACCCAACACGCGTATAAAACCTTCTTCTTCATATACATGCGACAAGGTAAGCGTAACAAGTTCCGACACACGCAGACCACAAGAGAATAACACCTCTATTATTGCGCGGTTACGATGTCCTTCCCATTTCGACAAATCAATGGCCTGTTGCATCATGTCCACCTCTTGAGTTGACAACACCTCAGGCAAGTGTTTGTCTTGTATTGGAGACTCCAGCAGTTCGCTTGGATCTTGCTCTATGTACCCGTCAAGTTCAAGGAAATGGTAGAATGCCCTCACACCACACAGAATGCGTGCATGTGTAGAAGCAGCAATGCCCAAATCATGGAGTGAAGCCGAAAACTCCTGCAAATCGTCAAGCGAAAGACTCATAACATCACGATTACATTCTTCACACCACGTCATAAGTTTACCAACGTCGTGCATATAAGCATCAAGCGTATTAGGCGAGAGGCCTTTCAACAAGCGCAAGTGCTGGCGAAAGCGTGATATAAACTTTAAGTCCTTCAAATCTTCAATCTTTTACTTTTCGAAATGTTATGGTGGCAACTAATAGAACCCATCGCAATTCTTCAATCATTCAACTTTTCAGTCCTTAATGATTTTCTCTATCAGCGGTAATACAACCTTGCGTATCACCTTCTCGTTGAGCTGGTGTTCGCCTTCAAAACGCTGACACTGTGGATAATGCTTACTGAACAGTCCGTAGGTGTTACACGACTTATCGTTAATGCCGAAGAGTCCCCACACGTGCTGACGGTCTTCATCAGTAAGATTTTTAAACTGCTGCCGTTCTATCTGATTGTGATGCTGAATGAGTTCTCGCGTTACGCGGAAAGTCTTCTGGTTGTCCTTACGGCGGTTGAAGAACTTATGTTCACCCGTCTTCATCACCCCACTCATGGTTGACATATTAACGGCAGGGTTAACGCAGATGCGTTTAAATCCATGCATTTGGTGTGCATACATTCCTCCCATTGAAGTACCCAATATGATATCGGGCTGTTCCTGTTCGCATAGTTCACGCAAGAAAGGCAAAGCCTCCAGTGGGTCGAGTGGTATGTCGGGGGCTATAATCTCATCATCAGGCATAAGGCGACGCAGTGTCTCTACCGTACCGCTTGCGCCTGACGAGCCAAAGCCATGGAAATAAATCAGTTTCATATTCTCTTATATTTACAGTTTTAAAAAAATGAAGAACTGAAGTTTCATCTTACATTCTTAGACTGCCATACTTCAGTTCTTCAATTTTCATCTTAGTTTTTTCTATCTACTACTTGACGTATTTCTTTCCGCTTCTGATTTGCAATCCACGGCTGTTGTCGCTGATGCGCTGCCCACTTACATTGTAAGTAGCGTCATTCGCCGTCTTTGTTGCTTCAGTCTTTACGGTATTTATAGCATCGGGTTGATCTTCAGCCCAGCGCGTAATCTGAAGTTGAGTAATATAGATGTTAGTGCCGACTTTCTGACCACGCGTCATCTTAATAACCTTCTGCCCGTTGGCACCTGCTGTCAGTGCGTAGCCTCGAGTATTAGGTTTAAGAGTTCCGCTGTAGATATTATTGAAAGATACACCATCATCAATGATACACGTACCACTCAGAATGTATGGTGAAGCTTCTGCCGTACTGCTCTTCGATACGTATGCGGTAATCCAAACGGAGTCGCCTGTCTCTATAGGCTCATCAAGGTCAATCTGAATATATGTCGCATTGTTTGACGCATTATCATTCATGTTTGTTGATTTGCCGTGCAGTGAGATAGTGTAATAGTCAACGTTATTTACGATACTCTTGTAGTTTACGCGGTTAGTTGCAGTTGCCACAGCATTCTGCATAGATGCAATGCCACCGGTTTCTATTGCAGTACCCTCGGGTGATGTCCATGAGTAAAGCACATTGCGGCTGTATGTCTTTGGCTTCGGACGGTCCTCTCCATCAGCCAATATATACAGTTTACCATCAGTGAACAGCGTAGAAGTGTCCCATACGAGTCCTTCGCCTGGTGATGCCGGTGAGATCGTGAACGAACCGCTTGCAGTTGTAGGAACCTTGGCAAACACCTGAATATAATTATTTTTCTCAAACGGCACAGTGACGTTGGTCATATCAATCTCTAGCACAGCGCCATTCTGCACGTTGAGAGTTGTCACCGCGAAGTTGTTCTGTGCGTATGACTTCTGATCATTATTGACTACTGGTACTACCATTGTCGAACCGCTCTGCATAGTCAGCGTTGTGAGAGTGAGTTTCTTTCCGCTTGTTATGGTGTCGCCCGCGACGATGGTGCCTCCGTTCTGCACGGTGACAGGTCCAGCTATAGTACCCTCGCCTTTGAGTGTAGCCTCGCTCTTCACGTAGTATGCACCAGTGCCGCTGTTCTTACCGTCAATGATGAGAGTGCCGGCATTGACGTTAGTTGTTCCTACGTATGTATTGTTGCCTGTCAGTCGCCAAAGGCCAGTTCCCACCTTGGTGATGTTGTTTGTGGTAGAGTTATAGCCTTTTGCGCAGCAATTATTAGTAATGGTACCACGGAAGGTCTCATCAGAGTTAGAACCGCCGATTGTCCAGTTACATACAGAAGCGTTAGTTTGCTTCGATGAAGCATTGAGATAAGTACCGGCGTCGCCTGACAGACCTCCTATAAATCCATTGCCGTTGGTTTCCCACATACACATCTTGGCATTGCCCTTGAGTTCAACCTGCGTCGTTGGCATATTGAAACTGTGTTCCGAGAGGAAAAGCGACCCCCAGGCATCGGTGCTGACACCGTTGGCAACTATCTTTCCGGTAAAGTTCTCCATCTTCGGATCAAAATACTCACGCACGTAAGGTATCACGTATTCAAACGTGCCAGCACCTGTTATTACGCACTTGGTTGAGCAGTTGCGGTTTGGCGCGAAATAGCTGTATGTGCCTTCCTCCACCTCGATGGGGAATGAATAGGTTTCGTAGCCACTTGACTCACCCTTGGTTTTGAGCGTGCCGCCAGCCAGTATAAGCTTTGATGAAGAACCTATGCCGTTCTTTGAAATGTCGGTGGTTGACAGGTATACCGTGCCGCTCTTAATCCTTGTTGCGCCAGTGTATCCGAAGAATTTAGTTGTGCCGATGGTGAACTGGCCTGGTCCTTCAAACGTCAGCTGTCCGGTTCCTTCAAACGTACCGTTGAGGGTGAGGGTCTTATCAGTCTTCAGTGTTGAGTTGCTGCGTATCTGTGCATTGCGGTCGGTAGCTGCGGCTGCACCTGTGTAATAATATGTTCCTCCATCGAATATCCAGTTCTGGGCGAAGTTCTTTGATGCACCTATAGCTGAAGACACGCCACCGTTTGCTATTGTGTTGAACGCTATCGTGCCGTCGTGGTTGACGGTAGCACCTGTGTAAGAACTATTGCCATTGAGCACCAGCGTACCTGTATTGCCTTTATTTACAGAGCCTTCTCCACTTATTTCTCCGTTCAGTGTCAGCGTGCCTGTGCCGTTAACTACTACTGCTGCAGGTTTTGGCGCGCCGGTCACTGCTACCGTCTGTACTGCATCAGTATTCAGAAGCACATTGTCGCCATCAATGAAAGCGCGGTTTTCCAACCAAGCGTTTGTCTCGTAATTCCATGCTGTCTGTCCTTCTGCCAATGTAAGCGTAGCCTCGTAGGAGTCGATATCAACCAGTCCCACCTCGATTGGACGTGTGCTTGCATAAACTTTCGCATAGTCAGACTTAACCTCTTCACCTTCGTTGCTGCCGTATGCACAAACGCGCAGATTATAGAACGTGCCGTCCTGCAGGTTGTTCACGACGTATGACGTACTGTTTGCACTGACGCGCTCTATTTCCTGGTATTCGTCGCTACCATCGGCTGCCATCTCTATGATGAAGCCTTCCTCGTCGTATGTATAGTCACGCCACGTAAGAGTAATGGTTGACGAAGTAGATTTCGCAGCCTCGAGAGTGACAGGAGCGCGCAGGAAGAAGTCGCGGTCGGCAACGGTTATGCTGTTGATGTAATTCTCGATGTTGAGATATCCGTTGGCGGCTGTTACCGTGGCATCGGCTACGGCAGGGTTGGTGCCGTTTGCTTCTTCCCATGCGTCAGGCATGCCGTCGCCGTCGGTGTCCTGCTTCTTTATGCCAGCGTACCATGCCCATGTGCTCGGAGAGCCAATCGGCAGACTTTCTTCGTTGGATATGATAGACCCTAACTTGCCATACGACATAAGTTCATCAATCAGGAAGCAGTCGCTCTGGTCGCGGTAAGGCAGCGATGCGCCCACTGTAGGAATGTTCATCGTAAGCAGTTCGTCACCGTTGTATTTTTCGAGATACGGGTAGGCAAACGGAGTGCTTACCTGATCTCCACCTCCGTTTGTAGTTACGAGTGATGGAGCGAATACTCCGTCCATATTTGAGTCCTGCCAGTTGTCTTCGCCATAGAAATGGAAGAGGCTGTTGCCACCTCCCAGTCCGTTGCCGCCGTTTGCTGGTCCGTTGACAAAGAGGTTTGACTCAATGTTGACATAACTGGTTCCTTCGCTGTCGCCACCGAGGATTACACATCCGTTTCTCCAGTTATAAACTACGTTGTTGACATACTGGCACGTACCCTTGATTTTGTTGTTACGTGTGGAGTTGTCAATATAGAGGTTACGGTAAAGCGTGATGGAGTCGCTCTGAATCAGTCCGCCAGCAGAGTGGCTCATCAGTCCCTGTCCGAAGATATTGTTCTGCAGTGTTATAAACATAGGCTGCGAGCCCTTGCCGTCGGGGTTGATGGAGAATGTCTCGTCCAGTCCCCAAGAGAAAGAGCAGTGGTCGAAAATCATATTCTGACCATTGGATATGCCTGCACAATCCTTTCCGCTTGTGCCGTTGTGTCCCATGCGCCAGCGTATGTATCGCACGATGATGTTGTCAGAACCCGAGAACGAACAACCGTCGCCATATACCGTAATGCCTTCGCCTAGTGCCGTCTGTCCTGCCACGTAAAGGTTCTTGGCAAATGTCACGCGGCTTGAGATTTTGATAACACCCGAGACGTCAAACACCACGATGCGGTTAGGTTGGCTTACGGCATCGCGCAGAGAGCCTGTGCCCGAGTCGTTGAGGTTGGTCACGTGATACACTGTCGGTGATGACGAGGCACGTGCACCCTTGGCGAAACGCCCCCATCCTGCTGCTCCGGGGAAAGCAAGCAGGTCGTCGGCCTGTGCTGTTCCAACGCTCATAAGCCCTGCAAGGAGCAGAGAAAAGATTTTCTTAGTTAGTTTCATTATATTGTGTTTTTTAGTTTTTATCCGTGAGATGATTTTTATGGAGCATTGCCTTATATCTGTAATCGCTATGCACTTACGTTACAATCGCTATCCGATTACCGTGTAATTGCTATCCTATTACCAGGTAATCGCTATGCGATTATAACCTGCTGTAACATAGACAAATACACAGTATTTTTGCTCTTATGTGCAATTCATAGTTTTCTCAACTTTGCAAATTTAAGAAAAAAAAAGCATATAAGCAAATCTTTCTAAAAAAAAATGATTTGTTATCGGTGCATATCTCTACGCTAATTAGCCGTTGACTATCATTGAAACATTGATAACCAACGGCTAATTTATATTGCATCGCAAACTGTTGTCTTGTTTGCAAGCGTTTTATGTCAAGTCCTTATCACTGTGGCCATTGACCAGCAGCAATGCCAGCGAGGATGCCGCTCATGGCGTTCTGTCCTACGACGCTCTTTGCCGAGCGGCCGATGATGGTAGTAGAACCACTCTCCTTGCCCAGTCCGGCAACGTCGTTGGTGTCCCATGCGAATGCTACGATGCCGTTGTTGGTGGCATACTCGTTGACGCACTGGTAGTAATACTTCACCGAGGCGTCGTGCTTAGCCTGGTCGCCGCCAGTGATGGTGCGCTGCAAGCCGGCATACTCGCCAATGATTACGGGGAAGCCCTTTGAGGTGAAGGCTGTCTTCAGACTTGCAAACTGCTCCTGCATATAGCTTTCCTCACCCCATGTGGCATTGTGGTTGGTGCCGTGATTGCCATTGCCCCAGTAGTAGTATGCGTTGTCACCTGAAGCATCGAATGTGCCGCAGAACTGACCCGGGTCATAGAAGTGCACCTCGACCATGAGTTTTCCGGCAGCCTCTGGCAATGTGTTTGCTGGCATGTAGCTTATGGTAGAAACGGTATTGACGCTTGGTCCCTGCACTACAAGTATGCGGTTGGCATTGTTGCCGCCGGTGGCACGCACAGCCTCAACGAAGGCTTTATTGTACTTTATAAGGATAGGAGCGAGAGCCTCGTGACGTGAGTTGAAGAGGTTATACTCTTGGAAAGGCTCGTTGAGGCCAGCGAAGATGACGTGCTCGTCATAGCCCTTGAAGGCCTCAGCAATATCAGTCCACAGGCTCTTAAGCGTAACGATTTTAGCATCAACCTCTGCATCGGTCATGGCACGGAATGAAGAGGTGTTGCTTGTAAAGCCCTGCACCTCTATCCATCCACCGTCCCAGTGGTCGTTGAGTACTACATAGAGACCATCCTCCACGCAGTAGTCAACGATCTGCTTTACGCGAGCCATCCACGCAGCATCTATCTGTGGGTTTGCTTCGGTGCCGCCGCTGACGTGACCGCATATCCATGAGCATGGTATGCGTACTGACTTGAAGCCGGCAGCCTTCACTGCGTCAATGACTTCCTTGGTGGTCTTGGTTGGCTGCCATCCTGTCTCGCTGCCTACGCCACCGTTATTGTTGAAGAGGTTGTTGGCGTCGCATGACTCCAGGGTGTTGCCGAGGTTCCAGCCTGGGTACATATCCTTAGCCACTTCGCCTGCTGTACGGAAGGTAAACTCGCCTTCTTCCTTCTTTGCCGGACCAGCCTGCGTCACACTGATGTTCTTGAATGCGCCGTCGAGGTTGGCAAGGATGGTAGCCGTGCGCTCAGCGCCAGTAGTATTTTCAGAGCACACCACAACGAACGTAGATTGCTTATTGTTGCCACTCTTACGTGTAACGGTAACCCAGTCTTCGCTTGAGCGCACGAAGGCTGTGCCGCCCTGGACGGTAAACTCCGTCTCGCCACCATCTATAGTAAACACCAGATTGTTTACCGACACAAGCAAGTCGCCGTTGCTGTCAGCCAATGGATTTGGATCGTCCTTGGTGCAGGCTGTCATTATTACTGCCAGCAGCAACAATGAAGTGAAAAATGAAAAGTGGAAAGTGAAAAATGCCTTCAGGTTCACTTTTCTTACATTTATATCTTTTGTTCTCATCATTATATATATATTACAAAGTTCTGTATGTACTCAACTTCTTAGATCAGAAGGTCTAAGGTCAAAGGTGAAAAGTGAAAAATCTTATGCGACCAAATGTAGTCAAATGGTAACTTGAATTCTTCACTTTTCACTTTTTCACTATTCACTTCGAGCGAAGCGAGATCAATTACCATGGCAGCGAGAAGAGGTTCTTTGAGAAGTTGCCGATGGTGTAAACAGTCGAGTTGTTGAAGCCCAGAGAGGTAACGCAGTTGTTGCCATCTACCACGGTTGTGCCACCGAAAGCAGGATTACCTGCTGTGCTTCCCCAAACATTGTGAAGCTCGATACGGAAAGTGCCGTTACCCTCAAGGTCGCCAGCCTTCAGTTTTGATGCGTCAAACGAAACATTGCTGCCATCGTTGTTGACAGATACCAACTCTGCACTGAAGCCATTGAAGAAACTGCGTATGTCTGCTACCTCAACGAGGTTTACCGCACCGTTGGCAGGTGCAACTCCATTGTCACATTCATCAGCGGTCAGTGTAAGCGCGATGTTTTCGGTGTTAACAAGCTGGTACTTGCCATCCACATTCTCCACCTTTATCGCTGCAGGATTTTCCTTACCCCATTTGCCAGGCATTACCCAGCCTGCTTCCATACCGACTGCCGTCTGCTTGACGTTGAACTCCAATGGTGCATCAAGCGACACAATGGTGAACGTAACCTCGAAGGTGCTGTTGAAAGCAAGAGCTGTTTCGTTGGTTGTCTCTCCGCCTCCCTCATGGAAAGGAGTATCAGCAATACCATTCCAGTCTGCATTATGTCCCTTGCCCCAGATGTTTGCCATCTCTATGCGGAAAGTGCCGTTGCCTTCTAAGTCGCCATAGAAGAACTTGTTGGCATCAAACTTAACCTCATTACCGTCGGCCTTGATGGCATCAATCTTGACGAAAGCGTTAGGATAAGCTGCGGCAAAGCCTTCGATTTCAAGTAAAAACACTTTACCGTTGGTGCGTGCCACCTCAGTATCGAATGTCACGGTATATGTACCAGTCTGACCACCAGCCACTGATACCGTAGCACTTCTCCATGCCTCTGCATCGTCTGTCGGACCATCACCGTAGCAGGTCAGTTTGGCTGTATAGCCATACTTCTCCATCTGTGGTATCATGTTGATGCTCAGCCCGCACGGGTCGGCCGCCCTGATGACTGAAAGCTGCAATGAGTTGTCAGTAAGTGAAAGGATACGTATGTTGTCGGTCAGGCTTACCACATAGTCATCAGTGTAGTTTGCAGGAGCAAGCACCTTACAGTTACTCAGCGTTATCTCCTTTTTCTCCTCATCAATGGTGTATGTACCATTCTCTACAGTCTCCTGACCATTTGCATCAACGTGCTTCACTACCACGGTGCCGTCCTCATTGAATGTTATAGAACCTTGACAGTTTGCTGCGTTGCCACCCACTATCCATGAGTTGCCAGCGAAGTCTGCTTCCCAACTCCATGTGTCACCGACAACAGGTTCATTATTAGTAATGGTTGCCCAACTGTCATCTGTTCCATAGAAGTATGACGGACCTGTGAATGTCTTGCACTCACCGTCGGTGGTAAGGTCTATCTCCCATGTCTTGCAGAGCAGGGTCTTGTCAAACGGTATGTTCTTAGCCACTGAAACGGGGCGCACTGACAGTGCCTGATATACAGGTGTAGTAGCGCGTGCGTTGCCACCGCTGGTGAAGAGATAGCTCTGTGCGAATGTATTGTCTGTAGTATTGACAGAACCAGAGAGATAGCGTCCCTCTGTACCTACGCCGCTGAATGTGGCGGCAGTGCGTGAGCCTGCGGCAGGAAGGAAGATAGAGTTGCCGTTAGGGCCAGTGAACTTATAACCTTGTACGCTCTCCATCTCTGTCCACTCTACCTGGCAGCAGCGGAACAGTTCCTCAAACTCTTCTATGGTAGGCATTGTCACCTTGCCGCCATACACCTGGTTGGCAACGTCCTGCGCAGTCTTGTAGATGTCGGTAGAAGCATAGTCGGCTGGGTCAATGCTGGTGTTGTAGCCAGTCATGTCGCCGAAGCCGAAGAGACCGCCGAGCTCTGTCTCAGAAGAAGCACCGAGGTTGTAGCGTGCCCACTTGGTAGAAAGACCGAGGTCAACGAGGTCGTTCTCCACGTCAAACTGCTGTGCAGGAGTAGTGAACTGCTTTACCTCACCATATACAACGCCGCCGCCGAGGTCAACGTATGCGGTATAATAATAGGTAGTGTTAGGCAGCAATCCCTTGACAGTAACGTCGAAGTTGTCGGCAGTAGTACCCTCAAACTTCACGCCGCCACGTACAGACTCTTCATCAGACTTGCATGAGATTACCACACCTACCTTTGAGTCAGCAGTGTATTTAGAAGCGCTACCCAAAAGCATTGCCTTGTTAGCCTCCACGTTGCTTGCGCCGCCAGTAGTGGCTGTGGCATCGGTCAGTATGAGGCTCTTCACGTCACCCTTGTAGGTGAGTCTGCCCTGCAGGGTTACGAAAGCCTGATAGTAAATCACCTCTCCAGGCTCACCGCTGATAGAAGCAGTAAACTCCTGCCCGCCGGAAGCTGCTACACGCTCAGTGAGAGCATCGGCTGCTGTGCCGTAGTAGAAGCCTGTGGAATAAGAACTGGCAGCCTGTCCGTCAAGACCGCTGACAGAACCTTTGACGATTGCCGAAACTGGCGTAACGTCCGCCGAGCCGGTGACAACAGAGTTGTCACCGAGCAGCGGTGTGGTGTTTATGGAATAATCATCGTCGGAGCAGCCTGCGGCGAGCACCGCCATGACGAATAGCATTATGCCTGATAATATCTTATGTTTCATTGTCGTATATTCTTTAAGAGTTATTCTATTACGCATGATATTTTCTCAAACACGTCTGGTGTGTCGCCTGACACGTAGCCGTCAAGGTATCCGTCGAGTTGTATTGAGAGGTCAAGACAGGTAGGAGTAAACTTCTGCGTTGCACCAGTGTTGTTGGTAAGTGTAACGGTGGTCTCGCCGCTGGTGTTCACCGTAGCGGCATCTTCAAGGTCGAAGCAACCTTGTTCCCACGTAGTCTTGATGTTGTTGTCAATCAGCGCACACTTAGGAGTCTTGGTCCATGTGAGGCCGCTCTTGAGAGAGAACGTAACCTTTATCGTCTGGTTCTTCTTGAGTTTCACGCTTGCAGCATCCTTGAAGATGCCGGTGCCGCCGTCGCCATAGTGGTGGAAGCCGAGACGCAGGCAACCGTTCTCCACCCATGAGTGCTCATAGTAGTCATCAGTCAGTGCTACTACTAACGGTCCTGTCTGACCACCACCTATAGGCTTGGTATTGAGGTTAACCACCATATAAGATGTGACGTTACCGTTAGCGTCGTTGCCGTTAGGTATTCCAAGGGTCATGCCCTCAGTAGCGTTCATTTCGAGTATGGTGAAGGTCTTGCCCTCGATAGCCACTTTACATAAATCATTGGAAGTGGTGAGGAACGTGATGCCCTCAGAGAACGTAATGGTGTTGCCATTCAGCGTAACCTTGCCCTCGGTATCGCCATAAGCGTAGGCAATGGTACCGTCAGAGGCCTTGGAGAGAACGAGCTCGTTGTCCCAAGTATTGTCACCAGGTGCCGGTGACCAGTTGTACTTGTATTCACCGTTCAGCACAGTCTCCCACTTGTTGGCAGCAGGCGCACCATTCCAGTTCATGATGTCGTAAGGCACATCCTCGCTTACGGTGTATGTTATGCCGTTGCCAACGTATGTTATGCCGTTATTCTCTACCGAGAACAGATCCGTGAGCAGGTTCTCATACTCTGGCAGTACAGGCTTTGAGGTCTTCAGCAGCGCAGCCTCCTCAGCAGGTATGCAGGCGCCGTTGGTATTGCGTACCTCCTCTGATACAAAGTTCCATACTAAGTACCAAGTTCCCTCGGAGTTCGTACGCTTGGTGACAAGACAGAGATAGTAAGGAGTCAACTCTGCTATGATGATGTCCTGTGTATAGTTGGAGCAAGTTTCGTCAAAACCTATGTTGTGCATGGCATAGCAGTCAGAGAACGAAATTGTAGGATGCTCCTTGTCGATCAGTCCGAGATTGAACTTGCCAACGAGGTTCTTGCCCGTGCTGCTTCCCTTAGAACCGCTCTCACCGCGGTACATCTTGGCTACGCAACCATTAGTCGCATCCATTGAGAACTCCATGTATGAGTCAAGATATGGATCATCCTCTGGTATAAGCCATGACTGGAAGCCCGGGTCCCAGTTAGGTGCCCAGTTAGCACGACCGAAAGGTACTGGCTTACATACGAGGTTAGCCTCCTCCTCTGCTGTATAGCCCCCTTCTTTGTTAGTAGGATTATAAGGAGCCATATACATCACCGGACCTGCAAAGCCCAGTCCGTAGTCTTTATCACCAGGATACCACTTCTTACTGATGCCCTCAATAAGAGTCTGCTCATCGGGGAATTGTGAACCCTTCAGGTAGTTCTTGTCTGCAAGATAGAACCACAGTGGGTTGTCGAGCATGGTGAAGTCGTTCTGTGCTATAGTGAACTTATATGGCTCGCCAAACACTGCGCCAGCACGTGTCTCTGCACCAAACGTAACCTCGTACTCGCCAGCGAAAGGCAGTTCAAGAGTAATCTCCTCGTCTTGCGAACGACCGTTAGGAGTAACCCACAACGGAGTGCATCCGCTGATTTTGGAATTCAGATATACCCTGTTGCCATCCACTGTTACGGTATAGGCGTCGGGGGCTTTAAGGTCGTCGGCAGAATACTGCGCCGCACCGAAGCCATAGTCGTCAGGCGAGCATGAAGCAAGAGCCATCATAGTGCCCGCCATCATTGAAAATATATTCTTTAGTTTCATAATGAATGTCTTTTATAAGATTTACTTCCATCCGGCATTTTGTGTCAGCACACCACCTGAAAGGGTTATCTGTGTGTTAGGTATCTGCATCAGTCCCTTCTTGGCTGTGAATTTGTCTATGTCGAAATTAACCGTTGTCTCATTGCCACCGGTAATAACTTTTGCACCGTTCTGTGCAGCCTTGATTGCACGTCCGGCATAAGCGCCGTCCTTCTCATAGCGCATCAAGTCCCAGTAGTGAATGCCCTCGAAGGCAAACTCAATAGCGCGCTCCTTGCGCAGGTTCTCCACGCTGTATTCTACAGACGTGCCAGGGTTAGAGCGACGATGTACTTGATTGAGACCGTCAGCTGTGCCTGTAAGCTCTGAGTGCATCAGCAGCACGTCGGCATAGCGCATGATAGTCCAATCCTGATAGTATGTCAGGTTCATGTGAGCGATGCCGAGATTGAAGCCCACCTCCTGACGTGTACCGTCAGCGAAACACATTGGAGCATACTTGCGTGTGTAGTAACCAGTGTATTCGTATGTA
>CAMNCV010000093.1 GCA_946534585.1 uncultured Prevotellaceae bacterium | reverse complement strand
CATGAGCTATGAAGGCACTGACGAGGTTTACTTCCGCGTAACAGGCGGTGGCAGCAAGGGTCAGCTCTATGACATCTACCTTCTCAACAACGGCGAGCTGTCAAAGCAGTGGAAGCCTGCTACAGATACTAAGGTTGGCGATGTCAACAACGATGGCGGTATAACGATGGCAGATGCTAATGCAATCGTGAACTATTTCCTTGCAGAAGACAAGGAAAGCATTGGAAACTTCAATGTTGAGGCAGCAGATGCCAACAATGATGGCGCTATAACGATGGCTGACGCAAACGCTGTTGTTAACATGTACCTTTCAGGTTCAGCAGAATAAGTAGTAATAGACAAGTATTAGTTAAGCAACCCTGTTGCGCTCTTATGCGCAACAGGGTTTTTTTGCGCTTTTATTTGGTTGTATCAGAATAAATGAGTAACTTTGCAAGTCGAAACAATATGGTTTTTACTGAAGAAGGATGTAAAGACTGCTGTTTGATACTTTAGGTGGGTACTAATAATTACCACCGTAATGTTAATTATTACAAGCTATGAGAGATAAATCCCCCTGGTCATGGGTTCCCACACTATATTTTGCTGAAGGGTTGCCTAATGTGCTCGTCACAGGTGTGGCGGCGGTAATGTATATGCAGCTCGGATTGAGTGACACTGAGTTGGCACTCTATACGGGCTGGCTCAATCTTCCGTGGATTATAAAGCCGCTATGGAGTCCGTTCATTGATTTGCTGCGTACGAAGCGTTGGTGGATACTCGCTATGCAGGTGCTTATCGGCGCGGCTTTGGCGGGAGTGGCATTTACGCTTAATACGCCAGTGTGGTTTCAGGCTACTATGTGTTGCTTCTTTATCATGGCATTCGCCAGTGCTACACATGACATATCTGCCGACGGCTTCTATATGATTGAGCTCGATGAGCATACGCAGACTTATTTCGTAGGCATACGCAACACGTTTTATCGCCTTGCAGTCATATTCGGTAACGGCGTACTGGTTGCAATACCCGGTGCGTTGCAGGTGATGTATCGTAATAGGATTGCGTTCACCTGGAGTCTCGTGTTCTACGGTCTGACAGGCTTGTTTATAGCTCTGTGGCTATACCACGGAGTATTGTTGCCACGACCTAAGAGCGACAAGCAAAGCCGTCAGACGGCAAGCGAGGTGTTTAGCGGACTGAAGGAAACACTGTTTACGTTCTTCACGAAGTTTCCGCTAAAGGCTACGTTGGTAGTGATTGCATTTCTCTTGCTGTATCGATTTCCTGAGGCATTGCTCAATACGATGACTAAGACATTCCTTATGCGCCCCAACAGCGACGGCGGTTTGGGCATGGCTCCTACGGAGTATGGACTGGCTTATGGCACTATCGGACTGATAGGGCTTACCCTCGGCGGAATACTCGGCGGAATACTCGTCAGCCGCGACGGACTGAAGCGATGGCTATGGCCGCTTGTCTGTGCCATAACCCTGCCAGATGCCGTGTATATCTATCTTGCTTACGCCATGCCATCAGCTGCAACAGGCGTGGGACTGACGATTATAAGCTCATGCCTCTTTGTGGAGCAGTTTGGCTATGGACTGGGTTTCACGGTGCTGACGCTTTATATGCTCTACTATTCACAGGGAGAATTCAAGACTTCCCACTACTCCATCTGTACTGGTATCTCGTATCTCGGACTGATGCTCCCAGGCATGGTATCGGGTCTTATCAAGGATATGGTGGGCTACCAGACGTTCTTCGTGATAGTCATGATAACCTGCGTCATAACTTTCGTGGTTACTGCTATGCTGAAGATTGATCCTGACTTTGGCAAGAGAAGCGTGCAGAAAACGCTTGAAGATGAAGTAGAGTGATGCTGATAAGACGATGACATCCGTATGATTCGAGAATGTCATGCAAAGGGTGAAATCTGTTTGGGACAATGTATCTGAGATGGAGAGAACGGCTCTGAATATAAAAAGATTAAAACAAATAAATGAACGAAAAGATTCAAAAGACGCTGAAGTCCTCTGAAACAGAGGATTGGCTTGACTTGCATATTGTAAGACCGCTGTGCTATTATCTGGCTGTGGGATTTGCGAAATTCGATATTCACCCCAATACGGTCACTATATGGTCGATGTTTATAGGAGCAGTGAGTGCGTTGCTCTTCGCTCATGGCTGCTTTGTATATGAAGGCATGACGGGAATTATCTACAACGTCGTGGCTATCCTGATGCTCTGCGTGGCCGATCTGCTCGACTGTACCGACGGCCAGCTTGCACGTATGACAGGCAAGAAGAGCCCGCTCGGACGCATACTCGACGGAGCAGCAGGCTTTACGTGGTTCATACCTATATACCTTGCGCTCGTATGGCGTTTCTACCTGCACCATGACATTGAGTTTCAATGGTTCGGTATTGAGAATACGGAGCAGAATACGCTGATTGCTACAGCTATAGTATTTGTGATGGGCATAATCAGTGGAGTATGGGGAATATCAGGACAGCAACGCCTTGCTGACTATTACATACAAGCACACCTCTATTTCTTGAAAGGAGAAAAGGGGGCGGAACTCGATAATTCTGAGGCAGTGGAGCGTAAATACCGTGAGATGACACCTGAGAATACGCATTGGGCAGAGCGTTATTTCCAGAAGACATACATAGCATACACAAAGAAACAGGAGGCTGTCACTCCGGAATTTCAGCGACTGATGAAGACGCTGAAAGAAAAATACGGTTCGTCAGCGGCTGACATTCCCGAAGATATACGTAAGGAGTTTCATGATGCCTCATTGCCTACGATATTCTGGAACGGACTGCTTACGTTCAACTTCCGTTCTACCTGGCTGTTCCTATTCTGCCTTGTCGATGTACCGGTGATGAATTTCGTCTGGGAAATCTTTGCTATGGGAGCACTATATTTCTATGTAAAGCATCGCCACGAGGGCTTCTGCCGCAGGATTTGTGATAAACTGTAGTTTTCCGGCAACATCAGAAGTACCCAATAGCGTTAGAAAATACAGAAGCCCTCAGATAACCTAAGAGCCCCTCTGATTATGACAAAGAAAAGACTCAACAACCTATTCTTCCTTGCAGGCGTAGCGTGTGTGATAGTGATGCTGTTTACGTTTGACATCAGTTTCTACGAACTGTGGCAGCATCTCATGAAGGCAGGCTACTGGTTGATACCGGTACTCGGCGTATGGATATTCATCTATGGATTGAATGCCATGGCTTGGCGTGCTATAATAAAAGGAAACAACGCACCGCTTCCGCACTTCATGCGGATATACAAGCTCACCATATCAGGCTATGCGCTTAACTATGCCACTCCCGTAGGCGGACTGGGCGGAGAGCCATATCGCATACTTGAGCTTACGAAGCACATGTCCAAGGAGCAGGCTACATCATCGGTCATACTCTATGCCATGATGCATTTCTTCGCTCACTTCTGGTTTTGGTTCTCCAGTATCTTCATATATCTGGCACTTGTGCTGATAGGCGACCTGCCCATCAACACCACCATAGGCATCACACTCGGCTCAATAGCCCTCTTCTGCATGGTAGCCTTCTGGATATTCCAAAAGGGATACGAGGGCGGACTGGTAGTAAACATCATGCGATTCCTCGGGCGCATACCGGGACTGAAAGGCTGGGCGTCGCGCTTTATCGAGCGTCACAGGGCGTCATTGGAGAACATAGACCGCCAGATAGCTGCGCTGCATAAGCAGGACAAGCGTGCGTTCTATACGAGTTTCTTCTTCGAATATATGTCGCGCGTGGTGCAAAGTCTGGAGATTATGTTCATGCTCCTGATGTTTGACATAGACTGTGGCGGTGGCATCACGGGCTATACGCTTGTATTTCTCCACTCCATTCTGATACTGTCGTTTACCACGCTGTGTGCCAACCTCATCGGATTTCTGCCCATGCAGCTCGGAGTGCAGGAGGGAGGCTTCATGCTCTCCATACCCGCTACCATCGGTCATTCCGTGCGTGCAGCCCTATCGCCGCAGAGGCTCATAGCCGTAGGCTTCTATGTAAGCCTTATCTGTCGCGTACGCGAGATAATATGGATATTCATAGGCATAGCCCTGATGAAGATGTGGAATAAGGATTAAAAATCAAAGGAAAAAGAAATCAGCAACTTGCAGTCAAGTTGCTGATTTCTTTTTCATAGCTGAATCGTAGTACCCCGACCGAGAATCGAACTCGGAACTAAGCTTTAGGAGAGCCTTGTTATATCCATTTAACTATCAGGGCATATGCGGTAGGCTGACTGTTAATGACGAGCCATCAGTCAATAGCTGATAGCGCCAGCCATGCCTTCATACGGGTTCATACCGCTTATTGACTGCAAAATTACAAAATATTCCTCACATACGCAAATAATACCGACAAAAAATAAGCAGAGCGTCCTGCGATGAACAAGTCATCACAGGACGCTCCTTATTTTAAGATGGGGTTAATTTTCAAAGAAAAGCATTCGCATTGTTCCTCATGTGTGTGTTATCCTGAAAAGTAGGAACTTTGCGTGCGATGCTTTCAGCGTGTTCTTAAGCGCGATGCATCAGTGAAGTGCAACCACAAATGGTAGATACTGCCACCATTGAACACATAATCATCATTGCTACATTTGTAAACATAATCTTTGTCCTTTCTTAACTTTTTAAGAGGTATCTCTACTCACGGCCTCACGGCTTGGCGTGGCGTCGCGTCAGTCATTGCTGATGACGGTCAGTCTTTGAAGGCTTAACCTCTTGTTAAACATTTTGTTATCCTGTACGTAAGAACCACTGTTCTCCGTTTCTGAGTGCAAATTTACACAAAACTGTGTGCGCACACAATTTTTTTAACAGTTATTTTACGCTATACCCCCATTTCTTTGACTGAGGTCAAAGTAAGTGCAGGTTTGTTGACTTATCATCATATTTCCTCAAAATATTGCTTTTTGTCATCCAGATATGACGTAACGCGACATTTAGCATAAAAGTCTGAATATGAGAAAGATGGTACGTTTCTAACGTAACCTCGGAATAACCCCATTGTAATAGCTATCTGATTGCAACGTAATCAGATAGCTATTACCAAGTAATCGCATAGCTTTTACAGTGTAATCGGGTAGCTTTTACTGCGCAATAGCTATGCGATTACGAAACGGTGGCTATATTTTAGTAATTTTTGCGCATGGATGCTTAATTCTGATAATTTTTTTGTAACTTTGCACTCAGAAATCGAAGACATGCCCCAGCCTTATGGCTGACAAGCATTATTTCTTCGTGCGAAGAAGCACTCAGAAATCGAAGACATGCCCCAGCCTTATGGCTGACAAGCATTATCATTTTATAAATTAAATCCCCAACAATATCAATGAAAAGACAAATCCTCACCATCATCGCAGCGCTCGCACTCAGCGCTACGGCAATGGCTCAGCAGTTGGCTCAGGAAGCGTGGAACACCACCTACCATCAGATAGAGAGCCGCATAAAAGCACCTACTTTCAGGGACAAGACTTACCGCGCTCCGGTGAAGATTTCGGCTACTGCGAAGCAGAACCAGCAAGCCATCAACAAGACGATAGCTAAGTGTTCGAAGGCTGGTGGTGGCAAGGTCGTCATTCCGGCTGGACGCTATATGACCGGTCCTGTCACGCTTCTATCAGGCGTAAACCTGTGTGTAGAGAAGGACGCAGAACTCATCTTCGCTTTCGACCGTTCGCTCTATCCGCTCGTATATACGCGCTGGGAGGGACTTGACCTGTGGAATTACCAGCCTTGCATCTACGCCATCGACTGCAAGAATATTGCGCTCAGCGGTCAGGGTACCATCAATGGCAATGGAAATAACGACGGCAACTGGTGGTATATGAAAGGCATGAAAGAGCATGGCTATCACGATGGAGTGGACGAATGGCAGGGAACGGCAAAGGAAGGTACGCGCGCCGAACTGCTCATGATGTCTGACAATGGTACTCCGGCAAGCGAACGTAAGTTTGGTTTGGGCAAGGGATTGCGCCCACAGCTGGTCAATTTCGTGCGCTGTGAGAACGTGCTGATAGAGGATGTGCGACTGCTCAACTCACCATTCTGGGTGATGCACCCGCTGCTATGTAAGAACCTTACCGTGCGCGGCGTGTACGTTTACAACGAAGGACCTAACGGCGACGGATGTGACCCTGAATCATGCGAGGACGTATTGATAGAGAACTGCACCTTCCACACCGGCGATGACTGCATAGCCCTGAAGAGCGGACGCAATGCCGACGGGCGCAAGGCAAACATACCGTGTAGGAATATCATCGTGCGTAAGTGCAAGATGGAGGACGGACACGGCGGTGTCGTGGTAGGTTCGGAAATCAGTGGCGGTGCCGACAACGTGTTTGCTGAGGATTGCGACATGGACTCGCCACACCTCGACCGCGTCTTGCGCATCAAGACTAACACCTGTCGCGGGGGCATAATACAGAATATCTATATGCGTAACATACGCGTGGGACAGTGTAAGGAGGCCGTCATGCGCATCAATTTGGTCTATGAACCCAACGAAATTGCAGAGCGCGGACACATACCTACGGTGCGCAACGTGTTCATGGAGAACGTAACTTGCAAGAAGTCGAAATACGGAATACTCGTCAACGGACTTGAGGAGTCTGACAACGTGTATAACATCAACGTCAGCAACTGCCGCTTCGAGGGACTGACTGGCGAACCGGTTATGCGCACAGGACGTAGCCATGATATCAACATCAATGGCCTTACGGTATCAGCAAAGTTGTAAATAAAGCAGAATTATGATATATTTCATTTCCGATGCACACCTCGGTTCGCTGGCAATAGAACACCGTCGTATGCAGGAGAGGCGTCTCGTGCGCTTCCTTGACGAGATAAAGAAAGACGCAGAGGCCATCTATATGCTCGGCGATATGTTTGACTTCTGGTATGAGTACAAGCGCGTAGTGCCCAAGGGCTTTACGCGTTTCCTCGGCAAGGTCTCAGAGTTGACCGACATGGGTATCGAGGTTCACTATTTCATCGGCAACCACGACATCTGGGCTTTCTCATATCTGGCAGAGGAATGTGGCGTGATACTCCACCCGGGACCTGCCACTGTGGAACTGCATGGCAAGACGTTCTATCTGGCACACGGCGACGGGCTCGGCGCCAAGGATAAGAAATTCTTGGTGATCAGGTCCATATTCCATAGTAAGGTGTGCCAAAGACTGTTCTCGTGGATTCATCCTGACCTCGGAGTGAAGTTCGGATTAGCATGGGCTAAGCACTCGCGAATGAAGCGGAAGGATGGCAAGGAAGTGCCATATCAGGGCGAAAACCATGAGCCGTTGATACGTTACTCGAAGCAATATCTGAAGGAACATCACGATATTGACTACTTCATCTTCGGGCATAGGCATATAGAAATAGACATGATGATTACCAAACAGACACGAGTGATGGTGCTCGGAGAGTGGATTTCGCTCTTCACCTATGCCGCTTTCGATGGAGAGAATATGTATATGGAAAACTATGTGGAGGGCGATAACTAAGGGAAGAGTGGATGGTAAGGGCATGAATAGTAAAGAGTATGGCGACTGACGCTTAACAATAAAGAATAGGGAGAAATTCACGTAGATATTACTAACTAATCAATACAATGCTAACAATATGAGGAAAAGAATACAATCCTTATTTCTTATGCTTGCCATGGCAGGGATTTCTGCTTCGGCTGAGACCACTACTGTGACCTCGCCCGATGGTCGTCTGTGCGTGGATATCAACTGCCATGGCGGACTTCTGACTTATGACGTATGCTATGATGGTCGCGATATGATGCAGACATCGCGTCTTGGTGTGGTCACTGATATGGGCGATTATACGCAGGGACTGACACAGCATGACGTGCGCACGGCTGAGATTGACGAGACCTACACCATGCGTGGCACCAAGGCGTCGGGCAATCACTATGTGGCTAACAAGGCAGAGATTGACTTTACATCGGCCACGGGAAAGCGTATGATGACACTCACCATGCAGGTGAGCAACAACGATGTGGCATACTGCTATTCTTTTGCAGGTGCTGCAACCACCAACCGCGATGAACCACGTCGCGCAACGATACTCAGTGAGGCTACGAGTTTTAATCTTCCAACTACGGCTACCTCGTTTATATGTCCGCAGATAGATGGCAATCACCAAGGCTGGATGAGTACAAAGCCGAGCTATGAAGAAGAGTATAAGGCTGATGCGCCACTCAATGAGAAGTCGAAATTTGGTCAGGGATATACCTTTCCATGTCTTTTCCGCATTGGAAATGATGGATGGGTACTCATAAGCGAGACAGGAGTGGGTTCCAACTACTGCGGTTCTCACCTCAGTGATTACGCAGAAGGCAAGGGATACACCATAGCATATCCTCATGATTCGGAAAACCACGGAATGGGTTCGGCTACTCCTGCCATCATACTGCCAGGCTCTACGCCGTGGCGCACGATAACTGTAGGCTCGTCCTTGAAACCCATTCTCGAAACAACTATCGCCTACGACGTGGTGAAACCCATGTATGAACCAAGCCGAGAGTATAAGCCTGGACGCTATACCTGGTCGTGGTTGATATGGCAGGACAACTCCGTTAACTACGATGATCAGGTGTCCTTCATCAACACGGCAGCCGCCATGGGCTACGAATACTGTCTGGTTGACGGCTTCTGGGACGTGCAAATCGGTCGTGAGCGTATCGAAGAACTCAGTCGCTACGCGCAGTCGAAAGGTGTAAGTCTCATGCTTTGGTACAACAGCAACGGCTTTGCCAACGATGCTCCGCAAGGTCCTCGCGGCTGTATGAATACCGCCATTGCCCGTGAGCGTGAGATGGCGTGGATGGAACGGATAGGGGTTAAGGGCATAAAGGTTGACTTCTTCGGTGGCGACAAGCAGCAGACCATGCAGCTTTACGAGGACATACTCAGCGATGCCAACCGCCATGGCATACAAGTGATATTCCATGGCTGCACGCTGCCGCGCGGATGGGAGCGTATGTACCCTAACTTCGTGGCATCAGAGGCTGTCTTAGCTTCGGAAAACGTGTACTTCTCTGAGCACCATGCCAAGCAGGAAGGCTTCGAATTGACCATGCATCCTTTCTGTCGTAACACCGTAGCATCTATGGATTGGGGCGGCACTATGATGAATCATTATATGAGTCGCGACAACAAGAGCAGGCATCGTCGCTATACAAGCGATACGTTTGAGATGGCAGCAGCAATCGTCAATCAGACTTCTATACAGTGTATATGCCTGCAGGAGAGTAACCTTACGGAACTGCAGCAGTTTCAACTCGATTTCCTCCGCACGGTTCCGACCACTTGGAACAATACGACCTTCATAGACGGTTATCCCACTAAGTACGTAGTTCTTGCACGACAATCTACTGATGGACGATGGTTCGTAGCAGGATTAAACGGTGAGAAGACTGCCAAGACGATGACTCTCAACCTGCCTATGTTTGCAGGAAAGACCGTAACGCTATATGTTGACGAGCCGGCGAAGCAGGGAGAACTGTTTCCTGTGCCTGTGAAGAAGTCGCTGAAGGTAGATAAGAAGGGTAATGTGAAGGTCACACTGCAACCTATGGGCGGCATGATAATAAACTTATGATAAACGAACGACTGCGCCTTCTGCGCCATGAGATGGCGGCAGAAGGCATTGATGCCATAATATTCCCTACGAACGACCCGCACGGCAGCGAGTATGTAGCTCCGCATTGGCAGGCACGTCAGTACGTCAGCGGCTTCACAGGCTCCGCTGGTACGGCGGTGGTGACTGCCACGGAGGCGGCTCTTTGGACTGATTCGCGTTACTTCCTGCAGGCTGCAGAGCAACTCAGTGGCACTGAATATCAGCTTATGAAGGACGGAATGGCTGACACACCAACGGTCACGGAGTGGCTCCTGCGCAAGATGTCAGCCAATGGTGGCACCTGCATCGCCGTCGATGGCATGGTCGCTTCGTATTCCGTCGTGAAACAACTGCAGCTTGATATGCAGCGCATCGGTGTCAGTGTGCGCACCAATTACGATGCCATGCGTATGATATGGCATGAGCGTCCTGCCATTCCTGCGAGCGAGATATACGCCATAGAGCAAGAATATACGGGTGAGACTGCTACGGAACGACTGCGGCGCATACGCGAGAAGATGACCCAATGTCATGCTGATGCCTTCCTTACCACAGACCTTATGGAGGTGGCATGGACGCTGAACCTGCGCGGAAGTGACCTGCCTATGACGCCAGTTTTCGTAAGTTTCCTGCTTGTGGAGCATGACAATGCCACGCTATATTGCAACGGAAAACTCTCCGATAGCGCACAGAAAGTATTGTCGGAGGCACGCGTTGCTGTCAAGCCGTACACCAAACTGCAGGAAGAACTGCAAACTATTGATAGCAGAATACTATGCGACAGCACTGTCACGTGTCACACGCTGTATAAGAACATCAAACACGTGATAGACCAGCCGTCTCCTGTTCAGACATTTAAAGCGGTGAAGAATACCGTTGAGATAGGCGGTTTCCGCCAGTCGATGCTGCTTGATGGTATAGCCTTGGTGAAGTGGTTGCGATGGCTGAAGCCTGCCGTTGCGGCGGGAGGGCAGACGGAAATCAGCGTCAGCGATAAGCTGGAGCAGTTGCGTAAGGAAGCAAAAGAGTTCCGAAGCCTATCCTTTGACACCATCAGCGGTTACAATGCCCACGGCGCTATTGTGCATTACTCAGCCACGCCGCAATCCAATGCTGCGCTGAAGCCAGAGGGATTGCTGCTTGTTGACAGTGGGGCGCAGTACACATGCGGCACTACCGACATCACGCGTACTATCGCCCTTGGTCCTGTAAGCAAAGAGATGCGCCACGCATACACTCACGTCTTGAAGGCCAATATAGCGCTTGCCACCACTCCTTTCCCCGAGAACACCAACGGAACGCAACTTGATAGCGTAGCGCGCTCAGTACTCTGGCGCGGTGGATTACACTATATGCACGGCACAGGCCACGGCGTAGGCTGGCGACTGTGCGTGCATGAGGGACCGCAGGGCATCCGACAGCCGTGGACACCGGCACCCTTGTGTCCGGGAATGGTGGTGACAGACGAGCCAGGCGTATATATAGAGGGATGCTTTGGCGTAAGGATAGAGAATATGATGCTTGTGGAACAGGCTGAAAACCCTACGGGATTATACAGCATGAACCGCCTCACTCCGCTCACGTTGTGCCCCATTGACACTGCGCCCATTGACGTATCGCTGATGACAACTGATGAGATACACTGGCTGAACCGATACCACAGTCATGTAAGAGAGGCGCTATTGCCACTGCTGAGCGATGAAGCCGACCGCCAATGGCTTGTAGAAGCCACGCAAGAGATATAAACTTGCGTAATAATGAATTATTCAAGTTAATATTTAATAAATGATAACCGAAAATTTTCGGTTATCATTTGTTTTTTGTAATTTTGTATGCAATTAGTAAATCAGCAAGCCCTTGTGGCTTAATACACAAAGAAAAAACATGTTACGAGTAAAAATAATCAACAAAGGACGGCAGCCCTTGCCGCAGTATGCCACGCCTCAGAGTGCAGGAATGGACCTGCGTGCCGATACAGCAGAGCCCATAACGCTCCGTCCGCTGCAGCGACATCTGTTTCCAACGGGATTGTATATCGCCCTTCCGGCAGGCTGCGAAGCGCAGGTTCGCCCACGCTCTGGACTGGCATTGAAGCACGGTATCACTGTGCTTAATACCCCAGGCACCATTGATGCCGATTATCGCGGTGAGATAGGCGTGGTGCTTGTCAACCTTTCAGACGAGGAATTTACCGTAAATCCTGGTGAGCGCATAGCCCAGATGGTCATCGCTCGCCATGAGCAGGCGGAGCTGATACCCGTAGAAATGCTCGATGAGACGGAGCGCGGTGCAGGTGGTTACGGTCATACGGGTGTAAACTAAGTGAAGAAATTCATAACCCTTGAGACAAAACTCACAGTTCGTTAGCGGGTGACGCATAATCGGTTAAAGGACAATCTGCGATTGGTTAAAGGACAGAACATGACTGCTAAAAGCTAAAAGCGTAATATAATGATGCATGGCTTGTAATTCAGAAGTCATAAATCGTAATCTTTGATGAGAAGAATTCTTTTTGTTTTATTGGCATTGGCATCGGTTATCACCGCCTCTGCCTACGACGAAATCACGGAAAAGCACTATCGCTATCTGTATATAGAGGGCGTGAGACAGAAGGATGCCGACAACTTCGTTGAGGCTTTCGAACTGTTTCGACGCTGCCATGAGTTGTGTCCTGACAAGGCAGAGACCAACTATGAACTGAGCATCTTCTACCTTGCATTGGGACAAGACAGTCTTGGCATTGACTACCTGCGCAGTGCAGTGGATGCAGAGCCGCAGAATACGGAGTTTGCGGAGCGTCTGGCTCGCACGTATCTCTATCGCAACTGCATCGACGAGGCTGTAGAACAGTATGAGCGCCTGTCAACGATGCTGCCCGACCGCAGCGACTATCTCGACATGCTCACGCGCATATACCAACAACAACGCGACTATCCCCGTTTGCTTGAAACACTCAATCGTCTTGAAACCCATGAGGGACAGAGTGAGGAAATCACCCTGGCGAAGATGCAAGTGCATAGCCTTATGGGTAATACCGACGGTTCTTACGAGGAACTGAAAAACCTTGTTGACTCTCATCCCAACGACATGAACCTACAGGTTATGATGGGAAACTGGCTCTTGCAGAATAACCGTAAGGACGAGGCTCTGCAGATCTTCCAGCGCGTAATGCGCGAGGAACCGACGAATGCGCGAGGCCAGATGTCGTTGATGGACTACTACCGTGCCGATGGCAACACGTCGAAGGCCGACAGTCTGCTGTACATGATGCTCGTTAACCCAGACACGGAGCCACAGACGCGCGTAACTATGCTGCGTGACTGGGTGCAGGATAGCGAGCGCAAGGGAGGCGACTCCTTGCGCATCGTGGAACTCTTCAACCGGGTATTGTCGCTGCCCCAGACCACAACCGAGGTGGCAGAGATGAAAGCGGCCTATCTGGAACTGAAAGGCGCGCCAAGTGATTCCATCCGCGCCTGTCTCGAACAGGTGCTTGAGATAGCACCAGAGAACATAGGAGCGCGCCTGCAGCTGATACAACTCCTGTGGGGAGACAGTATCGACGACAATGTGATACGTGAGTGTAAGAAGGCTACGGAGTACATACCCGACAACGCAGTGCTGTATTACTACCTCGGACTGGCGCAGTATCTCAACAAACAACGCACTGATGCCATCATCTCCCTGCGCAAGGCGGCACAGTCAATAGACGCGGAAACCACCAACGAGATTGCTGCAAGCATATACGCCATGCTCGGTGATGCACTGCAAGGCGACCACCACTCCCAAGAGGCTTACGCAGCCTACGACAGTTGTCTGGTGTATGACCCCGACCGCGTGATGTGTCTCAACAACTACGCCTACTTCCTGTCATGTGAAGGAATAGAACTGAAGAAGGCAGAAAAAATGAGCTACCGCGCTATCTCTGCCGAGGCAAACAATTCGACATATCTCGACACCTACGCCTGGATACTCTATCAGCAGAAACGCTATGACGAGGCGCGCATTTACATAGACCGCGCCATGGAAAACGACACTACCGAGACAGAGCCTAATGGCGAGATTTTCGACCATGCCGGCGATATATATTTCCGACTCGGTATGCCTGCAGAAGCCATGGACTTCTGGCAGAGGGCATTGCCCCTCGGAGTGGAGAATGAGGCACTGCTCCGCAAGAAGATAAAAAAGGGCAAAATAGTGAAGTGATAACTATCGAAAAGTAAAAGCTATCTGATTACACTGTAATCGCTATCATATTACACTGTAAAAGCTATCTGATTACGCGGTAATCGCTATGTGATTACAACACGTTGAAAATCAGCTATCTATAAAAGGAAAATAATGTAGGTGGGTACTATTAGTTACCACCGTAATGTTAAACTAAGAATGTGGGTTGACTAACTCCCTCCGGCTTCCTCGTTTCGCGAGGGAGAGCAATGTCATCTTTTCGTTTTCTTTTGGTGCATACTGTCAGCATCATCGGTCACATAGCCCGCTATGCTCACTCTTCTGCTGACACTCTGCCCTCGAAGATTTAGCTCGGCGGCCCGAAGGGGAAAGCCAAACAAACTCGAAAATCTGACAAAGCTAATTAGTAGAACCCACCTATAGTAAAATGAAAAAGACAATAATCTCACTGGCCTGTGCCGCTCTGCTTACAGCATGTGGCACGACCACCACTACAACAAACACGACAAAGCAGACAACAACGACTGCCACCACCACTGCATCGAAGGCATCAACAAAGGCAAACACTGCGACTATGCAGACCAGCACGTTTGCCAAATCTCTTGCTTACATAAGAAAGGTGAACGACAACGCCGCATATACCAAGAATATAGTGTCGAAGATTGATTTCACAATCAATGCCATGGGCAAGGATATCAGCGTGGGAGGAAAACTCTATATGCGCAAGGACGAGGTGGTGCGCATACAGCTTACGCCATTCGGACTGATGGAAGTAGGGCGACTGGAGTTCACGCCAGACTATGTGTTGCTCATAAACCGCATCGACAAGGAATATGTGAAGGCTACATACAGCGAGCTTGACTTCCTGAAAGCCAACGGCCTTGACTTCTACACGCTGCAGTCACTGTTCTGGAATGAGCTCTTCCAGCCGGCGAAGAAGCAACTGACCGATTCCGACCTGTCGCTCTTCAAGACCGACATGAATGTGCAGGCAGACCGTCATATCAACTTCGTAGCCGGTAAACTCGACTTCGATTGGACCACCGATGTTGTCAAGGCGCAGATTAAGCAGACGCTGATAACATACGCCAAGGGAACGCAGCAGTCGTCAACCGTCAACGTGGACTACGGCGATTTCGTGCCCCTGGGTTCAAAACGCTTCCCGTCAAAGGAGAAGATTACGTTCAACTCCAAGTCATTCAACACTGGCAAGATGACTCTGCTATTACTGCTCAACAAGATAACCAACGACACTGACTGGGACGCTCATACTGCGGTTTCCGACAAATACAAGCGTATCTCTGCCCAGCAATTCTTCTCAAAACTCGGTAATATGTAATGCGACGTATTCTGATTCTATACATAACAGCACTGTCTCTGGCACTGCTTCCGGCCGTGGCACAGAAGAAAAACACTGCCACCAAGGCCAGGACCACGCAGACGAGGACTGCCTCTAAGCCAAAGGCAAAGACCTCTGCGCAGAAGAAGACTAAGGCCAAAAGTAGCTCCAAGACTTCTACTGCGAAGACATCGGCGAAGCCTGCACAGAAGCAGACAGTCACCAGTCTGCGCAATGAGCAGGCACGCATCAAGCAAAACATCAAGAAGCAGGAGCAAGCCTTGCGTGCCAACAAGGCTCAGGTGACCAAGAAATTGCGTGACCTCGACCGCATCAATGGCGACATGAGCCGCCAGCAGCGTAGCATTGACTCCGTAAACCACGAGATAAGACGTCTCAACGGCGACATCAATCTGCTCAATGCCCAGCTCGAAGAACTCGACCGGCAGCTTAAGGAGCGTAAGGCCGCCTATATAAAGTCGATGCGATATATGGCAAAGCAGCGTGGCATACAGAGCCAACTGATGTTTATCTTCTCAGCGAAAAACTTCTCTGAGATGTACCGTCGCTTGCGCTTTACACGCGAATATGCCGCCTTCCAGCGCACGCAGGGCAAGGCCTTGCAGGCAAAGCAGGCACAGATTGACGTGAAACGTGAGCAACTCAATACCGTGAAGGGCGAGAAATCCAACGTGCTCCACAAAGGTCGCAAGGCTCAGCAGGTGCTCGCCCAGCAGAAGAATGAGCAACAAAAGATAGTATCTACGCTGAAAAATCAGCAGAAGACGATACAGGCCGTCATCGACGATCAGAAGAAAAAAGACGCTGCTCTCAACGCCCAGATTGACCGTCTGGTGTCAGAAGAGGTGGAGCGCGCACGCCAGCGTGCCGCTGCCGAGGCCAAAAAGAAGGCCGACCTGGCTGAGGCTCAGAAGAAAAAGGCCGCCGAGGTGGCTCGTCGTAAGGCCGAAGCCGAAGCCAAGGCCAAGGAGAATGAGCGCAGGATAGCCGAGGCTAAGGCTGCCGAAGAAAAGGCAAAGGCTGCTGCCCTCGCTGCTGCCAAGGCTGCAAAAGACAAGGCCGCCCGCGAGAAAGCGGAGCAGGTTGCAAGGGAAGCCGAGGCTGCCCGCGTGGCTGCAGAGCGCAAGGCTAAGGCTGATAAGGAAAGAGCAGAGAAGGCTGTGGCTGAGGCTAAGAAAGAATCAGAAAAGGCCTCTACGCTGACAGCGGCTGATCGGATGCTCAGTGGTAACTTTGAAGCCCACAAGGGACGCTTGCCGCTGCCAGTTTCAGGCGGACGTATCGTCAGTCATTACGGTCAGCATGGTGTAGATGGACTGCCAGGAGTGGTGCTTGACAATAAGGGTATCAACATACTCGGGTCGGCAGGATGCTCCGCTCGCTCTATATACGATGGCGAGGTAAGTGCCGTTTTCAGCGTGGGAGGCTCTATGGGAGTACTCGTGAGACATGGGGCATACATCTCGGTGTACTGCAATCTGAAGTCGGTGAGTGTCAGTCGCGGACAGAAAGTGAGTGCGCGACAAGCTCTGGGAACCGTGGGTGCCGACAATATATTGCAGTTCCAGTTGCGTAAGGAGCGCGACAAACTCAACCCGGAACTGTGGCTTGCACGATGAAAATAATACGTTTTTCGGGCAAAGTAAGAGCATTTCGTACAAAAATACCATTATTCGGATAATTATAAATTGCTTATCTGACAGGAATTTATTTCCTTTGCAGTAAAACTAAACGATAATAAGAAAAGGTATGAATATCAAAACTATCTTTGTGGCTTTGCTGCTTATGGGATGCCTGTCGGTAGGTGCTGCAGGACGAGAGAAACAGAATTTCAACAGCGGATGGCGCCTGGCCGTGGGTGATTTCGCAGAGGCTTCTCTGCCTGACTATGACGATTCTGGGTGGCAGCGTATCACGTTGCCCTACGCTTTCAATGGAGATGAAGCCTACAGAAAGGACATCCGCGAACTGACTGATACCATTTCATGGTACAGGAAGACATTTTGCCTAAGCAATATAAGTAATAAAAAGATATATGTAGAGTTTGAAGGAGTGCGCCAAGGGGCCGACTTCTATCTCAACGGGCATCACCTCGGCTTCAGCGAAAACGGCGTGATGGCTTGTGGTTTCGACCTCACTCCCTTCGTAAGAGAGGGCGATAACGTGATTGCCGTGCGCTGCGACAATGACTGGCAGTATCGCTCGCGTGTACATAACAGCCGCTATCAGTGGAACGACCGCAACTTCAACGCTAACTATGGCGGTATTCCGAAGAATGTGTATCTGCACATCACCGACCTGCTTCATCAGACTCTGCCTCTGTATTCCAATCTGGGTACTACGGGTACGTATATATATGCCACGGATTTCGACATCCCCGGCCATAAGGCTGTGATACACGCTGAGGCGGAAGTAAAGAACGATGACAGCCGTGAGCGTACGTTCACGTTCTATGCCAAGGTGCTTGATGCAGATGGAAAGGAAGTAGCTCGCTTTAATGGCGATAGGGTAACGATGCGTGCGGGCGAAAAGCGCACGGTGAAAGCGCAGCAGCTTGTCAGCGGTCTGCACTTCTGGTCATGGGGATATGGCTATCTATATACTGTGGTTACGGGATTGAGTGAAGATGCGAAGGCGACCTCTGACACTGCAGGTTTTGATGAAGTGGTGACGCGAACGGGTTTCCGCAAGACTCGCTTTGCAGAGGGAAAGATATGGCTTAATGACAGAGTGATGATGATGCACGGCTACGCTCAGCGTACCTCAAATGAGTGGCCGGGCGTAGGACTGTCGGTGCCGGCGTGGCTCAGCGATTACAGCAACGGCATGATGGTGGAGTCAAACGGCAATCTCGTGCGCTGGATGCACGTCACACCATGGAAGCAAGACGTAGAGTCATGTGACCGTGTAGGATTGCTTCAGGCTATGCCAGCAGGCGATGCAGAGAAGGATGTGGAGGGAGCGCGATGGACACAGCGCACCGAAGTGATGCGCGATGCCATCATATACAATCGCAACAATCCGTCAGTAGTGTTCTATGAGTGCGGTAACGAGAGCATATCGCGTGAGCACATGATAGAGATGAAGGGCATACGCGATGAGTACGACCCCTTCGGAGGACGCGCTATAGGCAGCCGTGAGATGCTCGACATCAATGAGGCAGAATACGGTGGCGAGATGCTGTATATCAACAAGTCGAAGAAACACCCCATGTGGGCCATGGAGTATTGTCGTGATGAAGGGCTGCGCAAGTACTGGGATGAGCAGAGTTACCCATATCATAAGGAGGGAGACGGTCCGCTTTATCGTGGAAAGCCTGCCGCTGACTACAACCACAACATGGATGCTTTTGCCGTAGAGATGGTGCGTCGCTGGTATGACTACTACCTGGAGCGTCCTGGTACGGGCACGAGAGTGTCGTCAGGTGGAGTGAAGATAGTGTTCTCAGATACAAATACCCATCATCGTGGTGAGTCAAACTACCGCACGAGTGGCGTGGTGGATGCAATGCGGTTGCCTAAGGATGCGTTCTTCGTGCATCAGGTGATGTGGAATGGATGGGTGGATACGGAGAAAGCGCAGACGTATATCGTGGGACACTGGAACTATCCCGAGGGTACTCGAAAACCCATCTACGTGGTATCTACTGCCGATGAAGTAGAACTCTTTGTCAATGGCAGGTCGAAGGGAAAAGGAAAGCAGAGCTATCGTTTCCTATATACGTTCGACGACGTGCTCTTTGAGGAAGGAACTATCGAGGCTGTAGGCTCTGATGGTAGTCGTTATCAGTTGCAGACAGCAGGCGAACCGTATCAGCTCAGGCTTACGACTACCACTAATCCTGAGGGCTTTAAGGCCGATGGAGCCGACATGGCACTCGTAGATGTGGAGGTTGTCGATAAGCAGGGACGCAGGTGTCCGCTTGATGACCGTATGGTTCACTTCTCGTTGCAGGGCGAAGGCAAGTGGATAGGTGGCATAGGCACACGCAATAACAAGGATATGCAGCGTGCGGATGACGACCGCACTGCTGGTTTGCTTGACGCTGCTGAAACGAAGAACATAAGCGATAACTACGTTGGAGCAATGTCATTGCCCGTAGAGTGTGGTGTGAACAGAGTGCTTGTGCGCTCCACAGAGACGTCAGGCGAGATACTCTTGACTGCCACTGCCGATGGGTTGCCGGCTGCAAGCATTACCATGCAGAGCCAGAAGAGTGACGATGAAAAGGCTTTGCCGTCGCTGACGCTAAAGGGATGGCTGCAGCGTGGTGAGACACCGCTGACGCCTTCGTATGAGGAAAAGATGCGCGAAGTGGCGATAACCGCGGCAAAGTCGGGATTTGACAGTGAGCATGCCGCTGATAGTTATGATGATAACGAACTGTCAGAGTGGAAAAATGACGGTAGGCTCTCTACCGCCTGGATTACCTATAGCCTTGCGAAGAAGACCGTGGTAGATGACATCTGCCTGAAACTCACGGGCTGGCGACTGCGCAGTTATCCGCTTGAGGTATATGCAGGAAGGCAACTTATATGGAGTGGCGAGACGCCCCGCAGTTTGGGTTACGTGCATCTCACACCGACAAAGCGTGTGAAAACCAACGAGATTACTATCCGACTGAAGGGCGTTGGCAAGGATGAAGACGCCTTCGGAGGCATCGTTGAGGTTGCGGAGCCTGCGGCAGGAGAACTTGATTTGTTCAAGAGTAAGAATGGCGGAGAAACAAAGAGCGAGCTTCGCATCGTGGAAATAGAATTCCTTGAGAAACTTTAAGTCTCCCAAGGAATAAATATATAGGTCAGTGTCGTGCAGCGTTCAGTCATCAAGAACTGTCACTCTGCCTTGCTGTTGGCGATATGCTTCACTGACGGTGCCGTCTTTCGAGGCTTCAAGGTAATTGGCAAGGGCATCACGGCTGAGCATAGTTGTAGAGCGAAGTAAGCGGCAGTCTTTCAGTGTACTGTAGAACCCGCCGTTGCTGTAGTAGTCGTTGAGGCCCACGGTGTACGTGCGTTGCAAGTCAAGCGGTTCGTAACGGTCGCTGGAACGGTTGTAAATCTCAACGTCGGTGATGCGGTCTGACAACGCATGAACGGTGTATTTCATACCCGATACGTGTGGGAACGAACCGTCATACTCAGGACATTTCTGCGTACACTTCATCAGCATACCCATCAATTGCTCACCAGTCGCCTCTATAAGGCACATGTGGTTGTCGAAAGGTTGTACGGAAACAATGTCGCCATAGGTCAGATTACCCTCGGGAAGACTGTTTCGCAGACTTCCACCATTGACGAGACCTATCTCTGCATCCATGCAGCTGCGGAAAGCATCGGCTACGAGGTCGCCGATACCTGCGGCGTTATGGCGCACGAGCCAGCCGTTTCCGTCGGCTTCATGCACTGACAGTGGGAAGGGAAGTCGCGCAATGTGACGGCTCGTAACGCTGTTCATCAAGGCTTTTATGCTATCAGTAGCTGCGCTTACGCATACGTTGCTATAGGCTATGCTGTCCGTAGGAATAAGCGAAAGGCTAATTCTTCCGTTGCAGTCAATAAGCAGTTTGCCTATGTTTGCAAGCTGAGTTCCTGTCTGGGTGATAGGCACAGGCATTCCGTCAGCATTCAATACCGTGTCACATGGTACCACGGCATGGGTATGACCGTCAAGCACTATGTCGATGCCGCGCGTGGCTTGTACCAGTTCGTGTGATGTGATACCAGTGGAGCGTACCTCTTCTCCGAGATGCGACAGCACCACAACATAGTCTGCACCCTCGTTGCGAGCCTCATTGGCAGCCTTTTGTACCAAGGCATATACGTCGGAAGTGCGCAGGTCATAGGTCTGCCTACCGTCGCTATCACGGAAGGCATAGCCCTCAGAGCGCATGGTTTCGGGTGTCGTTGTGCCGATGAAAGCAACGCAGCGGTTGCCATACTCCTTTATTATATAAGGCTGATAAACCGGCTCTGTGGCTCCAAACTTAAAGAAATTGCTTGACACAACTGGTGCTCCCAGCATCTGAAGCAGTTCAATCATGCGCTCCGTGCCATAGTCGAATTCGTGGTTTCCGAGTGTCACGGCATCGTAAGATACCGGGCGCATGATATCAGTGATATACTGACCGCGCGATATTGCTCCCGCAAGAGCACCCTGTAGGAAATCGCCTGACGATACCACACCGACGTAGGCTGTGTCAGCTTTGCTGATGGCGTCGGCCAGACCGCGCAAGCGAGTGTAGCCGTCAACGGCGCAATGTGCGTCATTCTCATAGAGTATTACCACGCTCTTTGGCTTTCCAGCCTTATCAATCTTTGGCTTTTTTGAATAAGACGGAAGTACAGTACACGCTATAAGCAATGCCATAAGGATTGCCTCTTTAACATTTGCTTTCATATATCATAAATTTTCGTTTTTGTTTATTTGGACACAAAGTTAGTTAATTTTCGTGAGATTTCAAAGTAAAAGTGGTGCTATCTCATTTTTTTTTCGTAACTTTGCCTTTAGGTGGGTTCTATTAGTTACCACCTTTAAACATTGCATACAAAGCAATAAATCTTAATAAATATTACAAAAGAAATGGGTAATCTATTCAACATCAAGGACTACGTAGTAGTCATCACAGGCGGAACGGGAGTACTTGGGCGTGCCATCGCTAAGTATCTTGCGCTTGAGGGAGCAAAAGTAATCATCGGTGGCAGAAAGGAAGACGTTGGCGCAGCTATCGTAAAGGACATCACTGAGTCCGGCGGAGCTTGTGAGTTCGTAAAGATGGACGTCATGAACCAAGAGCAGATACAGGAGACCTGCGACTATATCGTGAAGAAATATGATCGTGTTGACACCCTGCTCAACGCTGCCGGAGGCAATCAGGCAGGTGCTACGATAGGACCAGACCAGAACTTCTTCGATTTGAAGACAGAGGCATTCCAGCAGGTATTGAACCTGAACCTCACCGGAACAGTAATTCCTACGCAGGTATTCCTTAAACCTATGGTAGAGCAGGGAAAGGGAAGCATCATCAATTTCTCGTCGATGGCAGCCTTCCGCCCTATGACTCGCGTCTGTGGCTATGCAGCAGCCAAGGCTGGCATCAGCAACTTTACGGCCTATATGGCACACGAGTGCGCAAAGAAGTTTGGCGAGGGCATCCGCGTCAACGCTATAGCACCAGGATTTTTCATTACCGAGCAGAACCGTTCGCTTCTCACCAATCCTGACGGTACGTACACGGAGCGAGGCAACGACGTAGTGCGCCAAACCCCATTTGGACGCATGGGTGAGCCAGAAGAGCTATGCGGCACGATACATTACCTTATGTCTGACGCATCAAAATTCGTTACTGGCACCGTAGCTGTGGTTGATGGTGGATTTAATACATATGCAATGTAGTGGCAAAGCCGCTTGCTTTGCAGGTTATTAGTTGTGAGATACAAAGAACATGATCAGAACTTGGCGTTGGTTTGGCAAGAATGATAAGATCACGCTTGCCATGTTGAAACAGATAGGAGTAGAGGGGATAGTAACGGCATTGCACGACGTGCCGTTGGGAGAAGTGTGGACACGTGAGAAGATACGCGACCTCAAAGAGTATATCGAGAGCTACGGCATGACGTGGGAAGTGGTAGAGTCTCTGCCCGTCACCGAGACGATAAAGTACGGCGGACCCGACCGCGATAAGCAGATAGAGGTATATAAGGAGTCGCTCGCCAACCTCGGAAAGGAAGGCATACACTGCGTATGCTACAACTTCATGCCTGTGCTTGACTGGGCACGCACCGACCTGGCACATGAAAATCCCAATGGCGCGAGCAACCTATACTTCAACTGGGCAGAGTTTGCTTACTTCGATATCTACATACTGAAGCGCGAGGGAGCGATGGAAGAGTGGAGGAAACGCAATGTGTCGTGTGGCGCAGAGCGTGACCTTATGGCAGAGGTGGAGGCCATACACCAGAAGGCTACGCCGCAGTATGACCACGACTTGGTGGACACTATCGTCATCAAGACGCAGGGCTTTGTGAGTGGTAACTTCAAGGAGGGCGACGAACGTCCCGTGGAGCTGTTCCGCGACCTGCTCTCATTGTATAAGGGCGTAACCAAAGAGCAGTTGCGTGAGAACATGAAGACGTGGCTTGAGGCCATCATGCCCATCTGCGATGAGTATGACATCGATATGTGCGTACATCCTGACGACCCACCATTTGCGATACTCGGACTGCCCCGTATCGTCAACTGCGACGACGACATACAGTGGTTCCTTGATGCCGTGCCAAATAAGCATAATGGACTAACCTTCTGTGCCGGCAGCCTCTCGGCAGGTGCCCACAACGACATCATACGACTGGCAGAGAAATATCACGAGCGCACCCACTTCGTACACCTGCGCCTTTGCCATATCTTCGACAATGGCGACTTTACCGAAGCCTCGCATCTCAGTGGCAATGGCAAACTCGTGAAGATCACGCGTATTTTCGAAAAGGAAGACCAGCAGCGTAAGCGCCGTCTGCCTATGCGCGTAGATCACGGCATGACATTTACTGATGAGCCGGGCGGTGTGTTCGATGAAAAGAGCCATGGGCATAATGCCGGCTACACGTTGCTCGGCCGTATGTTTGCCCTCGGTCAGGTACAGGGCATCATCGCTGCGGTAGATGAAGAGCTTGGTATAGAGTATCACCAACCGGGATTTTTCGATTAAGACAGCCTGGGATTTCTCACCGTAATTCCCATGCAATCTAATCGCATAGCGTTTACACTGTAATCGCATAGCTATTACCAGGTAATCTGATAGTGATTACAGTGTAAAGGCTATGCGATTATTCATAGCGGGAACTGCAAATATTTGTAAACTCAACTTTGCAAATATCGTAATTTTGTGGTGAATTACTGCAATTTTTACTTTTTTATCAGTTTTTCTTTGGGATTATTGATAAATATCATTAACTTTGCCACAGAAAAATTGAATTATTGTGGTAATTTTACCGCTTAACTCCAACTAAAACTTAGGTATTATGATAAAAAGATTGTCACTTCCCACTATAATTGTGATGTTATGTGCAGGCTTCGCAGCTTGTGGCAATAAGACTAACGGAGCAGCTGACAATGCAGATTCTCTGGCTGATGCCGCTGCTAAGGCTGCTGCCATGGCAGATTCCGTAGCTGCTGCCGAGGCACGCTGGACAGCCGACAGTGAGCGACTGGCAAAGCAGGAAACCCCTGACCTGGAGTACATGGAGGTACACGGACCGGTGAAGAGTATCACATACAACGAGCCAACAATGACCTATGACTACGGTCGCAACGGTCGTTTGTTGCTCATTGATGGCTACGACCCATTTACCCAGACGCCAGTGGAGTTGGAGCGTATATGCCTGAAACGTAATGCCCGTGGCGAGATAAACAGCTACGTGCAGTATGAGTCTTCCGAAGACTATGAGTGGAAAAACGGCAAACTTGCGGTCGTAGATGGTAGCGGCGAAGGCTACGAATGGCGCGTGACCTATGAGTATGACGACAAGGGCTTGCTGCGTGCGAAGAAAGGCAAGCAGCAGTTCCATGACGGTTCGGAGCAGGAGCAGATAAATACACAGTTTACATACATTGACTTCGATAAGTACGGCAACTGGACAAAGCGCAAGGTTGATGGGCGTGTAGAGAAGCGCACGCTGAAGTACTTCACGCTGAACCGCCCCGTGGCCGGCGACAATGGTTTTGACCCCACGATGCATACATATAACTTCCGTGGCAAAATCGGTGGAGAGAAAGACTGTCCTTTGCAGATAAGCAAAGAGGGAGGATACTACGTTGTAGCCTCAGGCAAGAAGGAACTGGTATTTGCAGACTACGACGGTAAGACGGGAGAACTCGTGATTGATGCCTTCAAAAACAACGGCGAGAAATACATTGGACGCTTCGCAGGCAAGGTGACGGGCAAGACCTATAAAGGAACCTTTGTCAACGGCAACAAAGGCAAGGTTGGCTTTGAACTCACGATGGAATGACAGATTGATGAAACAAGATAAAAGTTAACCCCTTTCGGATTACGCATCAGATGCAGTCCGAACTAAAAAACTAACGTATTATGAAAAGAATATTGCTATTTACCCTATGTGCTGTGGCAGGCTTCGTAGGCCTCCATGCACAGAACGCAGAGGCCATCGAGGCCAAGATGATAGAGTTCGGCCGTATGGTGAGCAACAGGCAGAACATATACTACACCATTGACAGCGTAGGCAAGGTAAGTGATGTGGCCATGAGCCGCACCATCGAAGTAGGACTGCGTAAGGAAATACGAGAGTTTTTTGAGACACTGCCACCGTTTGCAGGCTCTGGTACATACATGGTATCTATCGTCCCGGCTGAGAACGTGCAGAAATCACAGGGCACCGTGCAACAGTCGGTATCGGGTGAGCGTGAGGTTGACCACTCCATGTCAAACCATGCCTTAGCTTCTCGCGAAGCAGTCAAGAAGCAGAGAGAAGTGAGCAAGCCAGGTGTAGGATTGCCTCCAGTACTCGAAAAGGCCGACAAAATGCCATACTGCATAGGCGGTCGTGAGAAATTGATGAAATATTTCCGTGAGAACCAGACCTATCCGGCTCTGCCAAAGGAATTTGGAGTACAGGACAGAGTTGTGATAAGCTTCGTGGTAGAGCGTGACGGAACGATATCCAACGCCATACCAGTGAAGTCGAGCGACCCTTATCTGGAGAATGAAGCCGTGCGTCTCATCCTCGGAATGCCAAAATGGATGCCGGGAAATAATGGCGGGCAGGTTTGCCGCGTGCGTTTCACCATGCCGGTGACGTTCCGCTTGTAAACCACTGAAAACGAAATAACACCTGAACAATATTCCGCCCCATGCGTGCTCGGTGATGAGCCTGTATGCGGGATTGCTACAAGAAGCCCTCACAATGCCTGTGTGCATTGCGGGGGCATTTGCACAATAAACAGCGCATTGCTGCGTTAATATAAAAAATAACATACAAATATAATATACAGACCAATATGCTTAAGGAGATAAACAACTATATCAATAGTCTGCCGATTGACGTTGAGCCAAGCGGACTTTACGCACCAATACGCTATGTCTTGTCGCTCGGCGGCAAGCGTATGCGCCCCATGCTCATGATGATGGCCTACGAAATGTGGCAGGAGCATGGCACCGACGTGCTGCCGCAAGCCGTTGCATTAGAGACATACCATAACTTCACATTGCTCCACGACGACGTGATGGATAAGGCCGACGTACGCCGTGGCATGCCTACCGTGCACCGTAAGTGGAACGAAAACACTGCCATTCTCTCTGGCGACAATATGCTTTGTCTGGCAATGAAGTGGATGGGAGAATTCAGTGAGGCATACAGCAGCAAGCAATCGGCGAAGGCAGAGATAGATTCCAAGCGCACAGAGATATGCAATGCCTTTATAGATACCGCCATAATGATAAACCATGGTCAGCAGCTCGATGTCGATTTCGAATCGCGTAGCGACGTTACCGAAGAAGAATATATAGAGATGATACGCTTGAAGACGAGCGTGTTGCTGGGTTGTGCGGTAAAGATTGGAGCCATAATGGCAGGCGCTGACAAGCAGGATACGCAGCGACTGTATCAGTTTGCTGAAGCAATGGGGCTGGCATTCCAGTTACAGGACGATTATCTTGACGTCTATGGCGACCCTGCTGTGTTTGGAAAGGAAATAGGAGGAGACATAACGAGCAATAAGAAGACATACATGCTAATCAATGCTTTACGCTTAGCTCAGGGTGCGGAAAAGCAGGAGCTGGAGCGCTGGATAACCGCTTCGCAGTTTGACCGCAGTGAGAAGGTAGCCGCGGTGATGGCACTCTACAACAAACTCGGTATCGACCGCATGGCTCGTGAGGAAATGGAAGAGTACTACCACAAGGCTCTCAAGGCTCTTGCCGAAGTCAGCGTGGCAGAGGAGCGTAAGCAGCCCTTATGCGAATATGCCGCAAAGATGATGAAACGAGAGAAGTAAGTAGCGGATGACACGCTATGAATTGTGAAAATCTGAATTCAGCATTATGAATTATATTGACACACATACGCATATCGACGGAGAGGAATTTTGCGACGACAGAGACCTCGTGATACAGCGTGCACGTGAAGCAGGTGCAGTGAAACTGCTCGTGCCTGCCATCAACCTTGAGTCGTTGCGTACGATTAGCGAAGTGTGTGAGAGCTATCCCGACTATTGCTATGGTATGATGGGACTGCATCCTGAAGACGTGAACGGAGACTATGAGCAAGTGTTGGCACAGATAAAAGGAGAGATAGATGCCGAACTCTCAAGGCATGAAAACCCCACAACCCTCCGACGACTAATCGCTATCGGCGAAGTAGGACTCGACTTCTACTGGTCGAGGGAGTTCGAAAATGAGCAGTTGGAAGCCTTTGAGCGTCAGGTGGAATGGTCAGTGGAGACAGGATTGCCACTGATGATTCACTGCCGGAAGGCTCAAAACGAGATGGTGCGCATACTCCGTCGCTACGAGAAAGGACTGCATGGCGGAGTATTCCATTGCTTTACTGGCAATGAGCATGAGGCCCAGGAACTGCTTCAGTTTGAGGGTTTCGCTCTTGGCATCGGCGGTGTACTCACTTTTAAGAAAAGCAATCTGCCCACGACGCTGCCCGCTGTGGTGCCGCTCAGTCGTATAGTGCTTGAGACCGACGCTCCTTATATGGCACCCGTGCCACATCGCGGAGAAAGAAATGAAAGCAGTTTTATACCTTATATTATAGAGCGCATGGCAGAAGCCTACGGCGTAGAACCAGAAGAAGTAGCACGCACTACAACCGACAACGCCGAGAGAATATTCTTCTAAATGCAAAATCCAACATTATACATACAACGATTGAAGCAACTGCTGCTCATGGAGCAGGAAGCAGAGTGTGAGGAATATCGCCTGCAGTCAGAGAAGATGCCAGTAGAGAGAAAGATACGGCGCGGCATCTGCTGGTTTCCAGTGACGGTAGGGCGGTCATATTATAATTCCCTCAATCAGCTTGTGGTAGAGATTTACAAGGCGGCGGAGCGAAAAAGAGATAGTGCCGGTGGCAGAGTGGGGGAGGAAGAAGAAAGCAATGAGTATGATGGCGACTCACTACTTGAATACGGAAAGCCGATACAGTTTTTCCAACCATCGGAGAGTAAAGACGGGAAGACGAAATATATGTCGTTTACTTCCACAATAAGCTATGTCGATGGCAACCGCATGGTGGTCACAGTACCAACTGTAGAATGTATCGCTGAGATAAGTACGACGACACGCCTTGGCTTGCAACTGTACTTTGACGAGACCAGTTACCGTGCTATGACCCATGCACTTGACGACGTAGCCAATGGTAAGGGAAAACGTATGCAAGAGTTGCTTCGCGTGTTCAGCGGGTTGCAGCAGCCACGTACATATACCATTCCGACCATGTCGTTCCCTTGGCTCAATCCCACGCAGGAGAGAGCCGTCAACGAGGTCTTGAAGGCAAAAGACGTTGCAGTAGTTCATGGACCACCAGGGACAGGCAAGACCACCACGCTTGTGGAGGCTATATACGAAACACTGCGGCGCGAGACGCAGGTGCTTGTTTGCGCACAGAGCAACATGGCTGTTGATTGGATATCCGAAAAACTCATTGATCATGGCGTGCCAGTATTGCGAATAGGCAACCCTACGCGTGTGAATGATAAGATGTTGTCGTTTACATACGAAAGGAAATTCGAGGCGCATCCAGACTATCCCGAACTGTGGGCGGTGCGTCGCGACATCCGTAAGGTGCATCAGGAGCGCACAGCTAACAGACATCAGAAGGTGGCACGCTTGCGTGATCGTGCCCGTGAGCTGGAGATGCGGATAAATTCCGACCTTTTCAATGAGGCTCGCGTGGTGGCGTGTACCCTTGTTGGAGCAGCCAACAAACTTATGGTAGGGCAGAAATTCTCCACACTTTTTATCGACGAGGCCGCACAGGCGCTTGAGCCAGCCTGCTGGATAGCAATACGCAGAGCCGGCAGGGTGGTGTTGGCAGGCGACCACCAGCAGTTGCCGCCAACGGTAAAATGCTATGATGCCATGCGTCAGGGGCTCGGTCGCACGCTGATGGAGCGCATAGTGGAGCAGCAACCCTCGTGCGTTACGTTGCTCGGGGTGCAGTATCGCATGAATGATGCCATCATGCGCTTCTCGTCAGAGTGGTTCTACGACGGGAAAGTACAGTCAGACCCCAGTGTGCGTCATCGTTCCGTACTCGACTATGAGACACCCATCGTGTGGGTTGATAGTGAGGAACCGGAGCAATATGTAGGCGATAACCACGGCCGTATCAATAAAGCAGAGGCTGACCTGCTGTTACTGCACCTGCAAGGTTATATCAATAAGATTGGACTGCAGCGTTTCATAGAGGAGCGCATCGACGTAGGCATAATCTCACCATACCGCGTACAGACGCACTATCTGCGTCAGCAGATACGCCGTAGGGAGGAATTCCGCCGCGTACGCCATTTGATTAGCGTCGGTACGGTCGATGGCTTCCAGGGGCAGGAGCGCGACATCATACTCATATCACTCGTCAGAAGCAATGAACATGGGCAGATAGGCTTCCTCTCTGACTTGCGTCGTATGAACGTGGCAATGACCCGAGCGCGCATGAAACTGCTTATCTTTGGCAATAGAGAGACACTCAGTCATAGCCAGTTCTATCGCCGTCTGCTCGAATATGTTGATACGCTCAATCAAACAATAGTATGAAATGAAAGAGGGAAACGCATGTAAAAGTCGCTCCTTCGTCATATAGGAAATGTTTATTGTCAAATAAGTGCCATTTTGTGTTTTTTAAACATAGTTTTCTTGCGTATCTCATTATTTATTACTAACTTTGCCGAGATTTTAGTGAAAATAAGAAAACGAACATACTAAGAATGAACTTTTTAGACAGAAACGAGTTTAACTTCCAGCCTTCAGCTAAAGTCGTCGAGGCAATAAAGAACTTTGACCCACAGACACTGTGCTTCTATACCCGCATATACGACGAGGGAAAGAAGAGCGTTATATCCGTTCGTATCAGTGAGATATATGGAGTGCCTGAGGAGCAAGTACTGCTTACGTATGGCGGTGAGGATATGCTGAAGAACGCCATCCATTACTTCCTGATGAAAGGCGATAATAAGAAGATACTGATACCAGAATTTTCATGGTGGTATTACAACCGCGTAGCATCAGAGTGCGGTGGTACGTTTGAGATGTATCCGCTCCACAAGCAGGAAGATACCTTTGCCTATGATATCGACGAGGTGATAGAATATGCCAATCGTGTGCATCCACGTATGCTCCTTATCGCATCACCAAACAATCCTACGGGTAATGGTCTGACTCCTGAAGAGACGGGACGCATAATGGAGAATATACCTTCTGACACGATGGTGCTCATTGATGAGGCTTATGCCAGCTTCATATCTACCGATACAGACTATATTGCGCCATTGGTGAATAAATACTCTAATCTCATTATATCGCGCACATTCTCTAAGTTCTATGGTCTGCCAGGACTGCGCTGCGGTTTCGGTTTCATAGGAAAAGGCCATGAACAGTTCCTCAGCTATGTAAACAAATACCTGGGTTACAACCGCTTCTCTGAGACCGTGGCACTCGCTGCACTCGATAGCGATGCCCACTACCGTCAGGTAGCTGATGACATGGAGTGGGATCGTCAGCTGTTCAAGAAGGAACTCGGTTCGCTGCCAGGCTTCAAAGTTTACAAGAGTGTTGCCAACTTCATACTTATTAAGTACCCTACGGAGATAAAGGAGAACTTGCAGAAGGCACTTGCAGAACAGCAGTATAAGATTAAGTTCATGACAGACAAGGGGCTGGAAGACTGCCTTCGCATCACGCTTGGTCGCAAAGAGCAGATACAGACCGTGGTCGATACGATAAAGAAAGTATATGAAAAGTAAGAAATAAGAACGGAGAATAGAAAGTATGATTACGTAACAAGCTGATGTGGATTGTGAAATCGTAATCGTACTTTTTATTTTTTTCTACTTTTCAATCTTACAACACCTTAACCTTTCAATCTTTAGAATCCCCAATTTAAAATCCTACCATTCTCATGAAAGCAGTAATCCTTGCAGCCGGCACGGCATCACGCCTGCGCCCACTTACCGAACATACGCCGAAATGCCTGCTGAAGATAGGCGGACGCTCTCTTTTGCAACGCTCCATTGATGCGTTGATGAAAGCAGGAGTGCGTGATTTCGTCATCGTTACGGGCTATCTGCATGAGCAGATAGAGCAGTTCGTTAGTGAGCACTACACTGATAAGATTAACGTGGAATTTATCCACAACGATGTCTATGACTCTACCAACAACATCTATTCGCTATGGCTGGCACGTCCGGCAGTCGATGGACAGAAATTCCTGCTGCTCGACAGCGATTTGGTGTATGACCCTGAGATAGTACAGCGCGTAGTGGCAGAGAGTTCTGACAACGTGCTTACGCTTATACGTCATGAACTGGGTGAGGAAGAAATGAAGGTGGTGACGACTGCTGATGGCAGTATCACGGAGATAAGCAAGACCTGTGACCCTGCTGCGGCAGTAGGTGAAAGCCTTGGCATAGAGAAGATTGGAGCAGACTATTCCACTGCATTATACAAGGAACTTGGGGTGATGATGAATGAGGAACACCTTGAGAATAAGTTCTACGAACTCGCATTTGAGCGTCTGATACCGCAGGGACATACTTACAAGGTGATAGATGTCAGTGAATGTTTCTCGTGTGAGCTCGACACTGTAGAGGATTTTGAGAATGCACGTGACAAGATACCGGCACGCCTTTTCTGAATGAATGATTGCAATGTTGCGGCAGTAGGATGCACTGCAAAGCATGATAGCGACGTGATAACAGCATGATACTAATATTTTGATAAGAAACTAACTACAAAGATGAGACTAACCCTTGCAGTAATTTTTGCTTTTATGACGCTCTCAGGCATGGCCGAAGGGCGCGAAATCGTCAATCTTAACCGTGACTGGCGTTTCAAATTCGGACCGTCTGAACCAACCGTTACGCGTGAACAAACCAGCGACTGGCAGCGCATAGACGTGCCTCATGACTTTCAGATAGAGCAACCATGGGTGGCTCCTGATGCCAGTGAGAGGCCCGACAACTCCGATGCCGGAGCTAATATCAAGAGTCGCTTGTCAGCGCGTGGCTTTAAGGAAATGGGCGAAGGATGGTACGTAAAGGCCATTACGCCCTCAGTGGAAAAGAAAGGTCGTCGTGTACTCCTCGACTTTCAAGGTATAATGTACGTTGCTGACGTGTACCTCAATGGTAAGCGCATCGGCGGAACCGATTATGGATATGTGGGTTTTGAGATTGACATAACGAAGGATTTGCGCTATGGCGAGGACAATATCATTGCCGTGCGCTGCGATACTGGCAATCCGAAAGCTTCACGCTGGTACACCGGAGGCGGACTGTTCCGCGACGTTACGCTCATATATACAGACCCGCAGGTGTACTTCTTGCGCCATCCTCTCTATATTACCACGAAGGATAACAAGGAAGTCAGCGTCACGGCCAATGTGCAGTGTCGCACGAAGCAATCCTCAGTGAAGATGCGTCTCACCATAATCGCACCCGATGGCACGGTAGTAAGTGATGAAGAGCACGACCTGAAACGCAACCGTAACTACAGTCAGGGGCAGGAACTGCAGTTCCCTGCCGTTACGCTGACTGATGCAAAGCTGTGGGATTGTGAGCATCCGAACCTCTATACGGCAAAGGTCACGCTGTATAAGGAAGACGGCAGTGTGGCAGATGAGACGCAGAGCCGTTTCGGTGTACGCACGATTGAGCTGGGACCTGACTACGGATTGAAACTAAATGGCAAGAAAGTGTTGCTGAAAGGCTATGCTAACCATCACACCCTCGGCGCACTGGGCGCAGCCGCTTATCCGCGAGCAATAGAGAAACGCATACGATTGATGAAAGAATGGGGTATGAACCATATACGTACGTCGCATAATCCATACTCGGAGTCATTCCTTGACCTGTGTGATGAACTGGGTATTCTTATCGTTGACGAGCTTTACGACAAGTGGAACGACCAGTACGTAGGTGCAGGGCGCAAGCACTTTTCTGAACTTTGGATGCAGCAGTTGGCTGAGTTTATACAGCGCGACCGCAACCATCCGTCGGTGGTAATGTGGTCAATGGGCAACGAATTGCAGTCGTATAACGACCAGCCTTTCAACGACTGGGGCGTGACACAGTTCAAACTTATGCGCACGCTCGTGCATCGTTATGACTCAACGCGTAAGGTGACCGTGGCAATGCACCCGCGCTATCGTAACTGGGAGACGGACTCCCTGCCGTGTGACCTCGCCATGCAGACCGATGTCCAGGCCTACAACTACCGCTATATGTACTTCCCTGGTGACGGCCGTCGCTTCCCTTGGATGACATTCTACCAGTCAGAAGCCTCTGTCTCGGCTATGGGCGAGAACTACTATGCCATGAATCTCGACAAGGTGATAGGCCTTGCATATTGGGGTGCCATCGACTATCTTGGAGAAAGCCAGGGCTGGCCTGCCAAGGGATGGGAGCAGGGTGTGTTTGACATTGCACTCGAACCGAAGCCCAAGGCTTACTATATGCGCTCGTTCTTTAAGGAGGAAGAGCCTCTGGTGCATATCGCAGTGACTGATTCAAAGGGTGATATGATGTGGAATGGTGTACAGACGGGCAACGATGGACAGAGCGACCACTGGAACCGCACGGCAGGACAGCGTTTTGATATCACCACATACACCAATGCTGATGAAGTGGAACTCTTCGTCAATGGCAAGAGTCAGGGGGTGAAGAAGAACGATCGCAGTTCGGCAAAGCTGCGTAACCAGATACGTTGGGAGAATATAGAATACCAGCCAGGCTACTGCGAGGCAGTGGCACGCACCGCTGGTAAGGTCGTGGCGCGCCACAGAATTGAGACCACGGGTAAGCCCGTAGCACTGAAGATAGAAGCCGACAATGTCAACTGGAAGGCTGACGGACAGGACTTGCAGCACCTGCGCATCTATGCAGTTGACGCAAAGGGGCGTCGAGTGCAGACAGCTACGGGTGACGTAAAGGTCACACTGAACAGCAAGGCGGCTACGCTTCTTGCCATGAGCAGCGGCGACAACCGCAGTGATGAGCTCAACAAGGTGGACCACCGCCATCTCTATAAGGGTTCAGTGCTTGCAATATTGCGCTCTGGCATCGACGGCGGTGAGGCTGTTGTGACAGCGGAATGCCCGGGATTGAAGTCGGCTAAGATAAAAATGACGGTGAATAACCGCTGACAACACTATAATTGACACAGACAACGCTGGTTTCTCAGATAAGGACTGAGTAAACCAGCGTTGTCTTTTTTTATGCTGTACGGCAGCCGATTGGTGTGCGACTATTCCTCAGCGTTGTACCAAAGGAAGTCGTTGTAGGGATATTTCTGTACGTGGAGTTCGCGTACCTTCTTATATATAGTGTCACGAAACTCTTCAATATTCTGCTTTTGCTTAGCCGAAATGAAGATACATCCCAGATTGTTGATGCTCTTATCCTCACTAATTCGCGCCATCCATGTGCGTCGCAGGTCATCGAGTGACACCTCATGCTTCTTCACAGGCGTGAGGTCATCCTCGTCTTTCTCAGTCCATGTGTAGGCATCAATCTTATTGAATACAATCATAGAAGGCTTGTCAGCACAGCCAAGGTCAGCCAATGTCTTCTCCACCACCTTTATCTGTTCCTCGAAATCGGGATGAGAGATATCCACGACGTGTAGCAACAGGTCGGCCTCGCGAGTTTCATCCAGCGTTGACTTAAAGGAATCGACGAGGTCGGTAGGCAGTTTCCTTATAAAGCCTACGGTGTCAGCCAAGAGGAATGGCAGGTTCTCTATGACCACCTTGCGCACCGTAGTGTCGAGCGTGGCAAAGAGTTTGTTCTCTGCAAACACTTCGCTCTTGGCCAGCATATTCATTATCGTTGACTTACCCACGTTGGTATAGCCCACCAGAGCCACGCGAATCAGTCGGCCACGGTTTTTCCTTTGCGTAGTCTTCTGCTTGTCAATCTCTGCCAATCTCTCCTTGAGCAGCGACATTCGGTTGAGGATTATGCGTCGGTCCATCTCAAGCTGCGTCTCGCCAGGGCCGCGCAATCCTACCGAACCCTTGCCGCCACCGCTGCCGGAGCCGCCACCCTGACGCTCAAGGTGCGTCCACAGACGCTGCAATCGCGGCAGCATATAGCGATATTGCGCCAGTTCTACCTGCGTCTTAGCGTTGGCAGTTTGCGCACGCATGGCAAAGATGTCGAGTATGAGGCTCGTACGGTCGAGGATTTTCACCTTCAGTTCCGCCTCGATATTGCGCATCTGCTTAGCCGAAAGTTCATCATCGAAGATTACCATGCCCACGGGCTGCGGCGGTGTCAGTCCTTCCATCTCGTAGCGCAGCATTTCCTGCTCGTCGTCGCGCCAGTCATCGTATATCTTCTCTTGCTCCTCGATATATTGGCGAATCTCCTGTAGTTTTCCGCTGCCAACATAAGTCACGCTGCTTGGTCCGTTGACCCTTTGCGTGAAACGCTTCACGGTCACGGCACCGGCCGTATCGGCCAGAAACTCCAGTTCGTCAAGATACTCTTTTGTCTTAGCCTCGTCCTGCTGAGGCGTTATCAGTCCCACGAGCACAGCCGTTTCGGCACGTGCTTCGGATATTACAAATTCCTTCAATGCTTATAATATTTTCTCTTTAATCCATATACGGAACACCGAATCGACGAAGCGGTATCCCTGTCGTGGCCTTCACGAGCGACTATTTCCACCATCTGCGGAGTGATAGCATCACGTTGATGCCATTGCCAAGAAAAATTTTCTGCCGCAAAGTTACAAAATATCAACAATATTTGAGTAAACAAGTGTTGATATTTATAATGTTTTAACTTTTTCCTTAGTAAAAGTATGTCTATGCAAATCTACCTTGCAGTATTCATTAAAAACGAGTTGTCAGGTATTTCCCACAGATAGCACAGATATAATTGGTTTAATCCGTCGCAATCCTCCGCAAAGTTAAAGTGGTAATTATATGTTTAAATGATAATACTGCTGACAATATGGCAAAGATAACAGTACAGAATACGCAGATAACGGTCATTAAGTAAGAATGAAGATCAAGCGATTGTCAAAGATATAACAAGAAAAATTGGTGCAATAATACAACTATTCAGTATTTTGTGTTATATTTTTAAATATTTCTTGTTTTCTTATATTTTTTTAGTAATTTTGTAGGGAAATATATCTATTCCACGGATAAAAGATATAATTACG
>CAMNCV010000092.1 GCA_946534585.1 uncultured Prevotellaceae bacterium | reverse complement strand
ACATAAGAAAGGTGTAGGTAGTTCTAAGAACGGACGTGAATCAGCTTCACAGCGACTTGGTATTAAGATTTTCGGTGGTCAGAAGGTTGTAGCTGGCAACATTATTGTACGTCAGCGTGGCAACAAGCATTTCCCAGGCGCAGGTGTTGCGCAGGGTAAGGACGACACCCTCTATGCACTTGTTGATGGTACAGTTAATTTCCACAAAGGAAAGTTTGACAAGAGCGTAGTGTCTGTAATACCAGCTGAGGCATAAGCTCCAAGCAGAACTTAGTCCACGGGGCATCCAAACACCCAATGACTATAAACTTACAAAAAAACACTTATTCCAAACAGATATAAGAAGGACAGTGAGTGATCACAGTCCTTCTTTTTTCTTGTTTAGGTATAGAAGAACTTACATCTTAAAATGTTATAGGTTCTCTAATAATGATTTTTGTTGCAAAAGAAAGAAATATGCAAAAAAAATAGCGAAAATATTTGGTCATTTCAAAAAAAAGTAGTACCTTTGCACTCGCAAAAAGGAAATAACACACTTTTGCAGTGTCACTATGTTGGCTCCTTAGCTCAACTGAATAGAGCATCTGACTACGGATCAGAAGGTTGCAGGTTTGAATCCTGCAGGAGTCACAAGCTAAAAGCATGTGATACTCATTGTAATTTAAGGATGGCTCCTTAGCTCAACTGAATAGAGCATCTGACTACGGATCAGAAGGTTGCAGGTTTGAATCCTGCAGGAGTCACAAAATAAAGGACAAGAGATTTTTCTCTTGTCCTTTATTCGTTGTAGCCCAATGGGAATGTTTTTTGAACCGAGTTTTTGTGTCAGTGGATTTTTTTAATCGAATTATGTGTCAGATGTGTTTTTGATTACAAAATAAAAGCATTGCAATATCCCCTTATAAACTCGTTAAGGTGTGGAGATGCAATGCTTTTAATTTATTTGATTGTTAACCTATTACATTGAAATAGGATAGTTACAACATATTGAGTGCGTTAGTTTGCAGATTCGAACTCTTCGAGAAAACGTTTGTCGTTCTCTGAGAACATGCGCAGGTCGCTTACCTGATACTTCAGGTTGGTGATGCGTTCCACGCCAAGACCGAAAGCATAGCCACTATACTTTTTTGAGTCTATACCGCAGAGCTCAAGTACATTAGGGTCAACCATACCGCAACCGAGTATCTCAACCCAGCCTGTGTGTTTGCAGAAACCGCAGCCCACACCTCCGCAGATGTGGCATGAGATATCCATCTCGGCAGAAGGTTCTGTGAATGGGAAATATGAAGGACGCAGGCGTATTTTGGTGTCTGCACCAAACATCTCCTGTGCAAACGTCAGCATTACTTGTTTCAAATCGGTGAATGAAACGTTCTCATCGATATACAAACCTTCAATCTGGTGAAAGAAGCAGTGTGCGCGAGCAGTGATTGCTTCGTTACGATAAACACGACCAGGGCATATTACACGGATAGGAGGCTGTTGCTTTTCCATAACACGTGCTTGTACGCTTGACGTGTGTGAACGGAGCAGTATGTTTTTCGTAACGTCATTTAGTGCGCTTTCCTCAACAAAGAACGTATCCTGCATATCGCGAGCAGGATGGTCTGCAGCAAAATTCATTTTTGTGAAGATATGCAAATCGTCCTCTACTTCAGGCCCGTCAGCTAAAGTGAACCCCATACGTTGGAAAATCTCAACGATTTCGTTTTTTACTATTGACAGTGGGTGGCGCGTACCGAGTGCAGTAGGGTAGGGGGTGCGAGTGAGATCAAAGTCTTCGTTGCTAGTATCCTTGGTGCCGAGCTGGTCACGCAGACCATTGATTTTGTCGAAAGCCATCTGCTTTAGTTCGTTGATTTTCATTCCGACGGCTTTCTTGTCTTCTGGTGCTACGTTACGGAAGTCGGCCATAAGAGCACTGATTTCACCTTTTTTTGAGAGATATTTCAAGCGTAGAGCCTCTATTTTGTCAGCGGTGTCGGCTTGCAGTCCGTTTACCTCCGTTATGAGTTTTTCGATTTTTTCTAACAGCATAATTGTCTTAATCTGTTTATGTACTTAAATTTCAAGATGCAAAGTTACTAAATTATTTTGACATAAACGACTAAAAGCGATAAAAAAAGCATGATAATCATTCTGGAGTAAAAAGTTCAGATGATTATCATGCATATAGTCTTTACTTATTTGCTGGCTTTGCGTTCCTTGCGTTCAGCACGGCGTTTCTCCATATCGGCTGTATAGGCTTTGTATTGTTCTGGTGTCATGATTTGCTGCAACTCCTTGTTGTACTGCTCCATGTTTGGTCTGCCTCGATGGTCTCTGCCCTGGCCCTTGCCTTGAGTCTTGGCCCCATCTATGTTCTTTCCTCCGTATTGTGGTTTCTTTCCATCCTTAGGCTCAGGACGCTCACCCTTCTTTCTGCCTCTATTTGGCCCACCCTTCGGTGTGAACTTTTCGTTAAGAGCCTTTACCTTTGCGGCCTGTTCGGCATTTAGACCATATTTCTTAGTCATTTCCTGTGTGCGTTTCTCTACCATCTCCTTGGGATCAGGGCGCTTGCCTTTCTGTTGGTTGTCAGTAGTCTGAGCAGTTGCTGTGGTCAACATAGCAGTAGCTATGAGTGCTAAAATCGTCTTTTTCATTCTCGTCGTGTTTTAAAAAGTTAATACTGAATTTGTAGATTTCTGATTCTTTGACTTTGAAAATCACCTTGCAGTTTAACCCATAATACCTAATTATCGACGAAAATGTATTGTTTAACAGTTGTTTACATTCTATGTGACAACTTGTAAGTAATCTATGAATACTATTATTCATATAGTTAATGCCGTTAATATTGACTATCAACGGCATTAACATTAACTCGTTTGCAGAACGATTGTTATGACCAGCAATTCAAACTCTACTCATCGAGTAGTATTCTCATCATTTCTATGGCTGATTTAGCAACAGGTGTACCAGGACCGAAGATTGCAGCCACGCCTGTTTTGTAGAGGAAGTCATAGTCCTGTGCAGGAATTACGCCGCCAGCAATTACCATTATATCCTCGCGACCAAGTTTCTTGAGTTCCTCAAACAACTGTGGAATGAGAGTCTTATGACCAGCTGCCAGTGATGAAACACCGACGATATGCACGTCGTTTTCTACGGCTTCGCGCGCAGCCTCTGCAGGTGTCTGGAACAAAGGTCCCATATCTACGTCGTAACCGCAGTCGGCATATCCTGTAGCTACTACTTTCGCACCACGGTCGTGACCATCTTGTCCCATCTTGGCAATGAAGATACGTGGGCGACGTCCCTCGCGTTCGGCAAACTTCTGTGTCAACTCGCATGCGAGTTCAAAGTCCTTATCGTTGTTGGTTTCTGATTTATACACGCCTGAAATTGTTCTGATTACAGCTTTATAACGTCCTACTATCTTTTCGCAAGCATCTGAAATTTCTCCTAAAGTGCAGCGTACCTTGGCACACTCAACGGCAGCCTCAAGCAGATTACCCTCACCAGTCTCTACCACCTTTGTCAGTGCGTCAAGTGTTTCTTTCACCTTATGCTCATCGCGGTTGGCCTTCAGTTGCTTCAGAGCTTCCTCTTGCTGCTTGCGTACAGTGGTGTTGTCCACCTCAAGAATGTCAATCGGATCTTCGTGGTCAAGTCGATACTTATTTGTCCCAACGATAGTTTGCTGACCGCAATCAATACGAGCTTGTGTACGAGCAGCAGCCTCTTCGATACGCATCTTAGGCACACCCGTCTCAATGGCTTTAGCCATACCGCCCAGTTCCTCAATCTCCTGAATTAGTGCCCAGGCTTTGTGTACGAGTTGGTCTGTCAGGTATTCTACGTAGTAAGAGCCTGCCCAGGGGTCAATCTCCTTACATACTTTCGTCTCATTCTGTATGTAAATCTGAGTGTTGCGCGCAATACGTGCGGAGAAATCCGTAGGCAGTGCGATGGCTTCATCGAGCGAGTTTGTATGCAGCGACTGAGTATGTCCGAGTACAGCCCCCATGGCCTCAATACAGGTGCGTCCTACATTGTTGAAAGGGTCTTGCTCTGTCAGTGACCAGCCGGAAGTCTGTGAGTGTGTACGCAGAGCCATTGACTTAGGATTCTTTGCGCCAAACGATTTTACTATCTTAGCCCACAACAGACGGCCTGCACGCATCTTGGCAATCTCCATGAAGTGATTTACGCCGATGGCCCAGAAGAAAGACAAGCGAGGAGCAAAGGCATCGATATCGATGCCGGCGTTCACACCTGCGCGCAGGTATTCCAGACCGTCAGCCAGAGTGTAGGCCAGTTCGATGTCAGCCGTGGCACCAGCCTCCTGCATGTGATAGCCAGAAATGGAGATGCTGTTGAACTTAGGCATCTTCTGCGACGTATATTCAAAGATGTCGGCAATGATGCGCATGGAGAATGATGGTGGATAGATATAGGTGTTGCGCACCATGAACTCCTTCAAAATGTCATTCTGTATAGTGCCAGCCATTTCTTCAAGCTTTGCCCCCTGTTCAAGGCCAGCTACTATGTAGAATGCCATGATGGGAAGGACTGCACCGTTCATTGTCATCGAGACGGACATTTTGTTAAGTGGAATGCCGTCAAACAGCACTTTCATGTTCTCTACGGAGCATATAGAAACGCCAGCCTTACCTACATCGCCTACTACGCGCAGGTTGTCAGGGTCATACCCGCGGTGAGTAGGAAGGTCAAAGGCTACGGAAAGGCCTTTCTGTCCAGCTGCAAGGTTGCGTCTGTAGAAAGCATTTGACTCCTCGGCCGTTGAGAAACCGGCATACTGTCGGATGGTCCACGGACGGAAAGGGTACATCATAGAGTAAGGACCCCGCAGGTAAGGTGGAATGCCTGCTGTGAAGTCAAGGTGTTCCATGCCTTCAAGGTCTTTTTTCGTATATGCTGACTTCACCTGAATATGCTCGGGTGTCTTCCAGACAAATTGTATATTGTTGTCAGCCTGCCATGCAGCATCGTCTTTCTTCTCTATGCCAAAGAAGATGTCGATGTTTTTAAAATCTTTTCTTGACATAGTATGCTTATTTTATTCCTAATTCTACGTTAAACTCTTTAAGTGTTTCGAGTTGATTTACTTTTACATGTATGAAATGCTCAATGCCTGCGGCTTTAAGTTCCTCAGTGCAAGCTGGCGCGCCAGCGACAACGAACATAGCCCTGCCGTTGAGGTAATTAAATGCCGGTATGGCATACTCAGCATATTCATCGTCAGAAGAGCACAGTACCACGATGTCTGCACCAGCCTTCAATGCTGCGTCAATCCCCTCTTCAATGGAGGCGAAGCCGAGGTTGTCGATAACCTTGTAGCCTGCCGCGGCAAGGAAATTGCACGAGAACTGTGCACGCGCTTGTCTCCACACCAGATTGCCTATCGTAAGCATAAAAGCAACAGGTTGCTTTGCTGACTGCTCGGTTGCAATGCGTAGTTGCTCAAAGTCGGCAGCAAGTCGAGTGCTGTTAATTGACTTATATGGTGTAGCATCATTATGCCCACATCCGCAAGTGTGTTCAATTGGGCGCTTACCCTCGGAGGTTTCGGTGAAGTTAGGGAATTGGTTCGTTCCGAGTATGAACTCGCGTCGCTGTGCAGCCAGAGTGTGTCGTTTCTCATTGGTAGCATTGATGTCATCCTGCACGGTTCCCTGCTGTATTGCTTTGAGGAAACCGCCTTCGTCTTCTATGCTAAGGAATAGCTTCCATGCTTGCTCAGCAATGCGTGTTGTCAGTTCCTCTATATAATAAGAGCCAGCACCAGGGTCAGCAACGGTGTTGAAGTGACATTCCTCTTTCAATAACAACTGTTGGTTGCGTGCTATTCTCTCGGAGAAATCATTAGGCTTTTCGTAAGCCGCATCGAAAGGTGTCACGACAATAGAGTGTACTCCTCCCAGTGCGGCAGACATAGTCTCGGTTTGTGAGCGTAGCATGTTTACGTGGGCATCAAACACGGTCATGTTGTATGACGAAGTGACAGCGTTGACGCATTGCTTACAGGCGTCGTCGTCGTTCACGTCATATTGTCTTACGATATTAGCCCACAGTAGTCGCGAGGCGCGGAACTTAGCTATCTCCATGAAATAGTTCTCGGAGATGCCCATGTTGAATTTTATTTTCTTGGCAGCCAGTGAGGCATCAACTCCGGCATCGGTGAGCAGGTTGAGATACTCATTGCCCCATGCCAAGGCGTAACCTAATTCTTGTACGATGTAGGCACCGGCATTGTTAAGTGAAGCGGCATTTACGGTAATGCAGCGGAAGTTAGGGTAATCTTTCAGCGCATCAATCAATGGCGCAGCGAATTGAAGTATAGGTTCAACTGCCTTGCCCTGCATCACTATCTTCTCCAGAGGGTCCCAGTCAATAGAGCCTACGAGCTTTTCCTTGTCATAACCTTTCTTCTCAAAATATGCAGTGAGAATCTGTGCTAATTCAAGAGAGTGGCGTTTGCAAGTGTTGAAGTTCAGTTCTACTACATCGCAGTAAATGCCATTGAGTAGTTGCTCAATAAACTCCACATTCACCATCTTTCCTGGTATCTTAAAAGAGAGGGAGTCTATGCCCTTGTTCAGTATATCGAGAGCTTTTGCGTTAGCTTCCTTTGCATCGTCGGCTTTTATCTCCTGACGTATATACCATGTGTTGTCATCTTTTTTATTGCCTCGTAAGAATGGATATTCGCCCGGCATAGCGTACGGTGTCTGTAGTTTTTCTACATCCTCGCGGCGGTAGAAAGGTTGTACGTTAAACCCTTCTGCGGTGCGCCATACAAGTCGCTTTTGGAAGTCGGCACCTTTCAGGTCAACTTCGATTTTGTCAAGCCACTCTTGCGTAGTAGGTGCTTGAAATTCAGAGAATAGTTTCTCCTTAGTGTTGTTCATAAGTTATAGTTTGGGTATTATTTGTAAGTTCGTATATTTGATTGATTAGTTTCATACAAAAGTAATTATTTTTTTTGATTTTACAGTACTGTTGAATGATAAAAATCAATTAGTTTTACATTGTTTAACTTAAAAGAATAATAAATGTTAAAGATTTTTTATGCTATAGGCGTTAGTATTTTATCGCAGGTTTATTGGTGAAATTAGTGAATGTATCAGATTATAAGCGCCTTATCGTTTGTATCGTAATCGCTATCAGATTAGGATGTAATCAGTATGCGATTGCCATGTAATCTGTATGCGATTACCGAGTAATCAGTATGCGATTGCAGTGTGGCATGATAGTAATAGAATGAAAAAATCCTCCTGCATTATGGGTAATGCAGGAGGATTACTGAGTATTAGAGTTTGTTGTATGTCTTTATTTTCCGCGCAACTGAGCATTCTTGCGAGCCAGTTCCTCGCGCTTACGCTGCAACTCTTCCTGTTGTTTCTGCATGGCTTGCAGGCGCGCAGCCAAACCACTCATTTTCTTCTGAGGGTTCTTCTTGTTTTCTTCGCGCTTGCGTTCAAGTATGGCCAGCAGTTTCTCATCGTTTGTAGTCTTGCGGAGCACCCACATAATTGCAGCAGAGAAGAACAGTGATATGAAGTAATAGAAGTTAAGACCGGCAGAATAGTCGTTGAACATGAAGAAGAACATGAGCGGCATGAGCATCATCATCCATCGCATCATCTTCATCTGTTCGGCCTGCTGACCTACCATCTGATCTTTCTGCTGCTGCATGGTGAACCAAGAATACAGTAGGTTAGCACCGCAGAACAAGATACAAGTCAATGATAAGTGGTCGCCAATGAGCCATATGTCTTTGCTCCATTCTATTATAGGGTCGTATGTTGACAGGTCGTCAATCCACAGGAAAGACTCGCGACGCAACTGTATGGCATTAGGAACAAAGTTGAACATTGCAATCCAAATAGGCATCTGTATGAGCATCGGCAGGCATCCTGACAATGGGCTGACGCCGTATTCAGAATACAGTTGCATCATAGCCTGCTGCTTCTGCAAGGCATCTTCAGGCTTGTCATACTGTTTTGTTGCTTCATCGAGTTTCGGTTTGAGCACGCGCATCTTTGCACTTGACATGTAACTCTTCTTTACCATAGGGTAGGTGATAGCCTTGAGAAGCAGAGTTATGAGTATGAGTATGATGCCCATAGGTATTGCCATTGAGCGCAGGAAGTCGAATACATATAGCGTAAACCAACGATTTATGTAACGGAACAATGGCCAGCCGAGATATACCAGACGCTCAAGTTCCAGGTCTTTGCCAAACTTTGACTGTTTTTCCACATTCTGTAACAGACGGAAATCATTTGGGCCATAGTAGAACTCCATTTCCGTAGGCTTGACACCTGATGGGTCAAGGACAGTCTTGAGTTTCGCTTCATATTTCTTTAGGAAGCCAGACTCCTTCTGCTGTGGTATAGAAGTCAGCAGAGCGTCTTTCCCATAACCGTCTTTTGCTATCATGACTGCCGAGAAGAACTGGTTTTTGAAGGCTATCCAGTCGATGTTCTCGTCAACGGGTTCGTCGGTCTTTTCGCTGGTTTCGTTCAGGTAGTCAGTGCCACCGTCGGCGAAGTGGTATGTGAGTGTAGAGTAACGGTTTTCGAAAGAGAAGCCCTTCTCCTGCTGACGGCATGTCTCCTGCCAGTTGATGTCCAGATGCTGAGCACCAGGAGCAAACAGTCCTGCCATACCATTTACTCGCAATGAACTGTGGAGCATATAGTCTTTGCCCAGAGTGTAGGTGATGATGACAGACTTACCATCGCCTGCCTGCGCCTCAAATTCTATGCTGCTTGCACTTTTACTCTTTATGTTGAAATACAAATCGGCAGTAGAAATGTTAGCCTCCTTAGTGGCAAAGGTATATGCCAAACGCTGCGTTTTCTCATCAAACAAAGTTACATCCTTGTGTCCATTGTTGTCCTCAAAACCTTTTACTACCGCTTTCTCAACCGTAGCACCCTTGCTTGAGAACGTAAGCGCAATTTTCTCGTTTTCGAGTACGAACTTTTGCGCTGTCCCCTGCATGGCAGAGTGGAACAAGGCAGTGGTGTCCTCTAAAGCGCGTCGCGCTGTCTCAGCATTACGTTTTACCTCAGCTAACTTCTGTTGCTCCTCTGCCTTTTGTTTCATTACAGTGGCTATGGAGTCTTGCTTGCGTTTGGCTTCCATCTGCTCGCGCGACGGTTGGTTATACCATGTAAAACCAAACAAAACGGCCGCTATAAGTGTAAAGCCAATGATTGTATTTTTATCCACGTTTTTATTATTTATATTTTTTAGTTTGCAAAGGTACAAAAAAAAAAGCGTAATCAAGCCAAAATAACACTTTTTAGAAAAAATAATGGATGTTTAATGCTTTTTCCATATTAAATAATGTGTTATTTGAAATATTTCAAGTAACTTTGCACGAAAATTTCGAAAATACAGTTATATGAAACTGAACATAATTATGTATAAACATAGTCAATTACTGGTTATAGTATTTTTATCATTTTTGGCTTTCTCTGGTAATGCTCAGGCAAAGCAGAATTACTCGCAAATACTTAATACTTATGCTGATTCCTTGTTGATTTACAAGGCACGTATTGACTCCGTGAGCAGGGTAAATGATTCTTTGCGCAGTGCGCAGAGCTATTACGTTTCGAACAAGTATTTTCGTTATTTTGCACCTTTGGCGTTCTATCCTGATATAACAGGAAGCATTCTGCGCCTGGATGCGGATAGTAAGACTATACCCACTGACCGTGGGCTTATGAGCATATATATAAATCATCCTGAGTATGTGCAGTATTCGGCTTCAAACTTCAATAGCTTAGCGTCAAAACAGCAAGAAGTACGCCCTGTTAAACCAGCGAATATGGAACTGACCAAGCAAGTAGAGCATTCGTCTGTCAAAAAGAAAGAAACAGAAGAAATAACTGCTGAGCATATTGACATGTATGTGACGAAGCCACATTTCTGGAGTTTTAATGGCGACTATTATCTTCAGTTTCTTCAGAACTATGTGTCGCCCAACTGGTATAAGAGCGGTTCCAATAGCTACTCCATGCTTGGTACGGTTACATTGCAGTATAATTACAACAACAAGCAGCGTGTGAAGTGGGAAAACAAATTGGAAATGCGCCTCGGATTCCAGACTACAGACGCTGATACCGTAAACAATTTTAAGACCTCGGATGACCTTATACGCTATACTTCAAAACTTGGATTGCAAGCCTTCAGCAAGTGGTATTATACCTTGCAGGTTATAGCTCAGACGCAATTTGCACGTGGATTGAAAAATAACAATGATTATGTGTATTCTGATTTCATGTCACCATTCAACCTCAATGTGTCGGCAGGTATGGACTACAGTGTGCAGACAAAGAACAAAAAACTCACAGGTTCTATTCATATAGCACCTTTAGCCTTCAACTTCAAGTATGTTGACAGAAAATATCTTGCCCAAAGTTTCGGCATAAATAAAGGCCATCGCACTCTGGAGGATTTCGGTTCGCAATATACTATTGATTTGACGTGGAAGCCTGTCAATAATTTTAAGTGGAAAACGCGTCTGTATGGATACACCACATACCACAAGTATGAGATGGAATGGGAGAACACGTTTACGTTGCAGTTCAATAAGTATATATCCACGTGCGTGTATCTGTATCCGCGCTTCGACGACAGTGCTATGCGCATAGATGATAATGGATATTTCCAGTTCAAGGAATATTTTAGTTTTGGATTCTCTTATTCTATGTAATCCCCAGAAAAATGGAAAATCCAGAACTCAAGATTGCTTGGGAAATAATATCCAATACTGATACTCACTTATTCTTGACAGGAAAGGCAGGGACGGGAAAGACCACTTTCTTGCGTGAGTTGCGTCAGGCATTACCTAAACGAATGATTGTCGTTGCTCCAACAGGTATTGCTGCTATCAATGCTCAGGGTGTTACGATACATTCTTTCTTTCAGCTAAATTTCGGTCCGCAGATACCTGGTACACAGAATAAAAGTAAACGCTTCCAGTTTCGTAAGAATAAGATACAACTGATACGTTCGCTTGACCTCGTCGTAATTGACGAGATAAGTATGGTGAGAGCCGATGTGCTTGATGCCATAGATAATGTGCTCCGACAGTATCGTCGTCATGACATACCGTTTGGAGGGGTGCAAATGTTGCTCATCGGTGATGTGCAGCAACTTGCTCCTGTGGCGAAGGATGAGGAATGGAAATTGCTGAGTCCTTATTACGAAACACCGTATTTCTTCTCAAGCCGTGCGCTGAATGCTACTGATTTCGTAACAGTAGAACTCAAGCATGTCTATCGTCAGAATGATGCCAACTTTCTTGAATTGCTGAATAGAGTACGCACTAATACCGCTGACGAGCATACACTGCAGCAGTTAAATAGACGCTATATACCCAATTTCAATCCTAAGAAGGAAGATGGCTATATACGCTTGACTACTCACAATTACCAGGCTGACTCCATAAACAAGCGAGAACTTGATGCCTTGAATACTGTAGCAAACAATTATGAAGCAGTGATAGAAGGCGATTTCCCCGATATGTCGTTTCCTACGGAGAAGGTTCTTACACTCAAGGTGGGAGCACAGGTGATGTTCGTGAAAAATGATTCATCGAGAGAACGTGCCTACTACAATGGAATGATTGGTGAGGTAGTCGAGATGACTGACAATATTATAACAGTACACCCGACTGGAGCGGAGAAGAATATAGAAGTAGGACAGGAGAAATGGGAAAATACCAAATATTCGCTTGACGAAGAAACGAAAGAAATACGGGAAGAAATTGTTGGTAGTTTCTCACAATTTCCTCTGAAGACAGCATGGGCTATTACAGTGCATAAGGCGCAGGGACTTACGTTTGAACATGCTATAATTGACGTGCAGCATAGTTTTGCGCACGGACAAACGTATGTAGCCCTTTCACGATGCAAAACGCTTGAGGGCATGGTGTTAAGTACTTTGATACCACGTGGGGCGATTATATGTGATAGCGTGGTAAACAATTTTAGTAAAGACCCGCGTCATCAACAGCCAGATGAACAGCAACTGCTTCAGATGGAACGCCAGTATTATATACGCGTAATTGATGAGTTGTTTTCTTTTTCTTCGTTAAAATACCGTATAAATGATATGACACGTCTTATGCGTGAGTATTTTGATACGTCATATCCGAAACTTTATAACGCATGGCTTGAGGCTGCTGACAAAATAAAATCGCCTGAAGTAGTTGCCATAAGATTTCATAATCAGTATCAGTCTATGGTGATGGCGTCTTCTGATTATACAAATGATGAGACAATACAAGAACGCCTGCGTAAGGGTGCTATATACTTTAAGCAAGAGCTCTTGTTTATATGGAAATTATTGCAGAATACAAATATAAAGTCTAACAACAAGCAAGCAAAGGAACGGCTTGCTAATATTCTGCAACCGATGGTGGAGGAATACAAGATAAAGCAACTCTTGTTGACTTATGTTGCTGATAACGGCTTTTATTTGAAAGACTTTCTACAGGCGCGTGCCAAGGCTTCTGTTTCCTTTGATGACAACGCACCAGCTACCCCCGTGTATTCTCGTAAAAATGATGGCGCGAAGAATATAAAGGAATGGGTGAAAAAATATGTTGATATGAATGAGAATAGTTGTGGAACAGATGATACCAAGTTACCATATTGATGATGTTTATGTCTGTATCACTTTTTCATAATATGCTACATAAGGACGTTTTACATTGTCTTTGCTACGCTTTAAGAATACAATTATATTTACCTCGTCACCAACGCATGGCAGGGTGTTGTCAGTCATCCTCAATGTGTTTTTTGACAAGAAACCTTTGGTGAATGATGGACCATTCGTGCCTATTTCAATAATAGGCGACACTTCTGTGGTACCATCTTGTGGTAGCAATTCCCATGCTGCATATCCTTTTTCCTTATCGGTGTAGGTGATTTTTGCACGTCGGGCATGGAATGTATGTATTCCTTCTGTAAATGGGATGACTTTATCTATTATGGCAGACTTGAATTTGTCTTTCTCAGGTATTATAGGCGAGAAACTGACGAAATCATTTTCTTTTAAAGCTAATTGTGGCTTCTCTGCAACAAAGTGTCGTGACATTCCGTCATATATGTGGTAATGTCCGTGTGTGTTGTCTATGTGTTCTATATATCCGGTTATTGTGGGAAATAAATCTGTAACGGAACTTTTGCTTGCAACAATCTCTGTTACAACAGGATTGCCTTTTTGGGAATATATAATAGATGCATCGAATACCTGTCCATATATTTCCAATGGATTACATGGAAATAACTGTGCTTCAGCTATTAGCTCACGACCATCTGCGCATATCAGTTTTACAAGGCTATCGCGTTTGCCGTCCCTTTCGACTGTAAACACGCGTACCGCTACTGCGTGACGTATCATACTCATTTCTTCAGACGGGCGATCTTCTGCATGGTGGAGCAGATATGATTGTAGCGTTCGCTCAGTCTTTTCCTTTAGTGATAGATATGTCCTGCCGTCGTTTCCCGTTTGTCGTTGTAAATCTTCTTGTCGTAAACAACTCGGATATCCCCATAGATTAAGAAACTGAGGATAGCGGAAATCGTCATAAAGACCTGCCATACTGTTGGCTACAGTTAGCATACAAGAGTGCAGAAGCGAAGGTCTGGGAAGTGGTATCTTCATGTAAGAAGCGAGCACAGTGCGTGCTTCTTGTGAACTCATTTGTTTTAGATTAGCATGCATATATCTGTATATTCCCCATGCAGTGTCGTTGGGATGTTTCTTAGCATCATTAAGCAACATTAGGAGTTCTTCCCATGTAGGCACTTTAGCCTTTTCTGTCATAGTATATAATTTTTTAGGTGAAGGTGAGAATTTTGGGCCCCACATTTATTGATAGTGATAAATCTTTCAATGCAAAATTACAAATTTTTCTCTTAACGTCCAAATTATTTTTCTGTAAATTTCATGGCAGATTTTATAATATGAATGGTTCTGCCACAGACATCGGTTCTCCACCCTGTATGCCAAATGTACCGCCACGACCGCAGCCAAGGAACTTGAAAAAGTTTTCAAGTCTGCTCAAGGTGGCTCGAAAAGGCAGAGACGAAGCTGACTGAGGTGATGCGCCAGCGCATGGGTGCTACTGAAGCATCGGTGCAAAGCATCAAAGACCTCTGCAGCCAGCAGCAGCAACTCGGTGTGATTGGCGACGAGGTGCAGCTGAGCGGCGCACAGCAGATTGCGACCTTCCTTACTCAGGAAAGCACACTTTCGTGCGAAATAATTTGAAATAACGCAGAATATTTCATTAACCCCTTAAAACCAAGAACCCCTTGCAAACTGAGTTTGCAAGGGATTTAGTGAAGTGACTCCGCTGGGATTGTTTTTTTGCAATCTTTTGCAATCGTTACGCAACGGTTTGTGTTTATTTTCAACAACTTGCATTAGTTAAACAATTTAAAAGGATTTTATAATTGTGGTGCAAAACCTTGTTTTGGTGGTGCAAATTTTGTATATTTGCACCACGTAAGTTATCTATAAATTGAAACGAGGAGATCATATGAAGGGTTTAAGCATTTTTATCAGGACAACGAAGAAAACTGGAAGTATTAAACTGCGTTTCAGACTTCGTGACGGCAGAAACGTGGATTTGTATCACAAAAGTAACATCAGAGCTGATTTAAAAGACCTTACCGTATTTACCCCAGAAGGAGACCTAAGACCTCGAGTGTCTGTCTATAACAGAGAATTAAAGACTCTGATAGATACAGAAAGGTTGGCTATAGAGAGGGGGTATCTTAATTTATGCGGAAAGAAAGACAAAGCGACCATAACCCAAGAAGAATTTGAAAAAGCAATAGAATGCGAACTCTATCCTGAGAGAAATAATAATTCTGTAAGGCAAGAGTCAACTCTTCTTGAAAGGTTTCTACAATATATTGACGATGGTGTTAGGGATGGTTTGTTTCAAAAAGCACGTTTCAGGCACTACAAAGTAGTGTATAGAATCTTGCAGAGATTTCTACTCATCAATCGAATGTCTTCTATAACTACAAGACAGTTTACGGCTGACGTGCTCATTGATTTCAGACGCTTCATTATAGAGGAATACCTATACGTCGCGAAATACCCCTCTGTGTATGATTCTGTAGAGACAAGAAAAATACCAGATGCTAAACGTTCGCAAAACACTGCCGCTACAAAACTGAAAATGATCCACACTTTCTTTAATGACATGGTGGAACGTGGGGAGCTTGACAAGTCCCCATTCGATTTGGTCGGAAAACAAAGAAAGCGTGTCATGATGCGTGAACAGTATGACGAACCAGTATGTCTGACTCTTGAAGAATTTGAGAGAATACTGGAAAAGGATGATATGCCACAGGCTCTGCAGGAAACGAGAGACTGTTTCCTGCTGCAATGTGCCTTTGGCTGTCGTATATCGGATTTCATGCGTCTGTCAATGAAGAAGGTGGACGTAAACGAAGATGGAATACCATACATCCACTATGTCGCCTTAAAAACTGTCAAGAATGACCATGAGGAAAAGAGTACTCCAATAATGCGTTATGCACTTGACATAATCAAGAAATGGGAATTTAGATTCCCTATATTGAAATATGTTAGCGGAAAGTCTGGTTATAATGCTAAGATAAAGCAACTACTTAAATATTGTGGCATAGACCGTCTCGTCACCTATTTTGACCCTGAAACGAATGACAACAAGAGAGTGCCACTTTATGAAGTCGGCTCGTCCAAACTATGTCGTAAAACCTTTGTTGATTTGATAAACAAAATGCAGATAAACATGTATCTCGGTGGACTGCACAAGGAGGGAAGCGATGCAGTTAAGAGATACACGAACATCGGACTGAAGGAACGCTTCATACTTTACAGTGTGGCGTTCAACCAGCCTGTTTATACCGTAGATAAAGAACTTAACATAATAAAGGAAGGAGAAATGTAATTATGAGATTTGAAGAAATAGACCAAGACCTTGAGACCCAGTTTGGAAAAGAGACATCTCAAACAATAGCCGATGCAAATATAGAATATTGTATTGAAATTCTAAATAATCGCGTGATAAATGAGAAATTTGATGCAAATGTTGAGCAACCAAGCATTGATGCAACAGCTATTATGTTGCTTGCACTGACAAAATATCCCCATAAGACATTCAGGGAACTTGCCATGCAGCGTCCTGCCGTTAAAAAGGCACTTTTGTACTGCATTGTGAAAGGAGTTGACAACTATGACGAGGTGCATTACCACATTAAAGATGTATTGAAGAAACATGCTGGAGAACTAAATCTCAAAGTAGTTAATAATTTTCTTAATATATTACAGGTCGTAGCACCTGCCAAATCTGCAAAGTTTTCTGATTGCATGAACTTTCCAGAAAGATTTGAAGATATTTCAAGAGGATTACATCATCTGATAGACGGTAAAGGAGACAAACTGGCATCACTTGTTATTATGGTTGCATTAGATGATGGTCTGTTGAAACCAACGACTTCAAGAAAAACATTCGTTGACGAGTTTGCGTTAAACAAAAGTGGTTTCAATAAATTCATGACAGATTACGAAAACAATAGGATTTCTCTTGGTGATCAGCGAAAAAAAGCACAGATACAGATTTCGCTGAGAAATGTCGTCGGATATTCCATAGAAAATGACAAAGTCATATTTAACAAGAGGTTAGGAAAAAGGAATATATTAAAACTAATAGCAAACTTTCTAAAAAGATAAAAACGAATCCCGGTACAAAAAGTATCGGGATTTTCTTTTATAAAAGTGTTAAAAAAATGGACTGAGATGGACGTCCAGAAATGACCATTTCATTTTCTTGCGTTTCTATTATTTTCCCAGTAACTTTGCAATCGGCAATTATCACCGAATGCCACGGTGAGACTTCCACTACGGCAGAGGCGGTGCGCACGTTGCGCATGGCATCCGCTTTTCCCCTGCCGGCAAAGATACATGAATAACGTATTAGAAAAAATTGGCGGCAACGCCACTGCCGAGACAATCATCATCACCGATGTAGGGACACTCCGTTCTGCCTTTTCTCTATGGCAGGAGGAAGAAGCAGAAAAGCGTGAGAAAGCCCGAGAAAACAAGTTAATTACCGCAGCCCAAGCTGCTGCAAGACTTCAGGTGGACATAAGCACCCTTTGGCGGTGGGGGAAGATGAAATACCTAGTGCCAACCAAGGTAGGAAAACACAACTATTACCGTGAGAAAGACATCATAGAACTTGAGGAAGGAGGGTACCATGCACCAAGTCTTTAATTATGTGGAAGTCCTAAAGTGGGCTTTTCCTGCAATGAGGACAGTTAGGCTTTCCCCTACCGAATGTTATCTTTTCCTTTATCTTCTCCATCGTTCGAATTCGGTATTCTGGCGAGAACTACGGCTCTCTGTCGCACATGTCACAAATGAGACAGGGATTAAGCACTCGACCTTTTTTCTTGCAAGGAAAAAACTTCAAGAAAAAGGTTTTCTCTTGTACGGGAAGGGCTGTCAACTGAACTTTGGGAATTTCCCCGATAATTCCAAGGAAGTAAATTGCAAGAAGAAGGATAGACAAGGTACACCCGCTCATGACTATTCTCCCGAGGAGCGACTGGCAGATTTAGAAAAATTTTTTGGCAGAAAAAAATGAATACAGAGGAACTACTTATCGCCTGGAAACAGGAAGTTGCTAAAAAAAGTCGAAAATGGGAAAACAATGCCCATGTTCGCGCTGAAGCGGAAGAAATGGCAAAATGGTACAACCAAGAAGAAAAATGGTTGGCGGTGCTGTCAGGTAATGTTGGCACCGGGAAAACGACTCTCATGCACGCGATACAATCTGCTGAGAAAAAAAGAATTTGGAACATTTTTTCGGCGAAGGAATTGGCCCTGATAACGATAAAGGAACCATGGGAAATACTGCGCATCTCAGCTTATGCGTTGGTTGGACTGGATGACGTGGGCGCAGAACCGGAAAAATTGCAACACTTCGGCAATGACTTGACACCTGTCGCCGACTTCATTGAAGTGCGATACCGCGAGCGAAAAAAGACAATAATAACAACGAATCTTAAGTTTGGGGAGCTTGGCGGGAAATACGGGGAGCGAATAGAGAGTCGACTTGCAGAAATGGCATACCCCATTCTGTTTTCCGGTGAGGATTTTCGGAAAAAATAAATAAAAAAGTGCGTACAGGAGATTTTCTGTTGTACATACAAGAAAGAGTAGTTTAATTGAAAGGATTTTATTGTTTGCGCAAGTTGGTTTATTGTACAGACACTTTCAGCGTCTGTACAATAAAAAACAGTTCGCAAGCTCGCTATTTAAAAGGAATATTTTATGATTAACGAAAAACATGTTGATTTATTGGTATCTCCCCATAATGTAGAGAAGAATGCACAAGGGAGAGAGAAGAAGAACGAAGCGTCAGAAATAGACGATGTGGAAAAACTCCTGAAAGAAAAAGGCAAAAGTTTATATAAAATCGTGGAAAAGAAAGATGCAAAAGGAAATAACGCCTTGACACGGTCAGGAAAAAACGCACACAGTTTTCTACCATATCGTATGGGTAGGTTACGTGTATACCTCAGTCAGGAAGGGGAATACCGCCTTCAGTGGAGAGAAAAGGAGCAAGATGGCTTATGGCGATGCGGCATATCGAGAAAGGACTATGAAAAATTCATCTCTTCAAAGTCTGCAGATAAGCGACTTGCCATTTTCTTGAAGAATAACAAGGTGTATGCTGTAAGAAAAACAAAAAACAGTGTGCGTCTGAACATCCGACTTAGTACCTATGATATGGAATTGGCTAAAAGAAATGCCAAGAAATGTGGTATTTCCATAACAGAACTGATCAGACGCAGATTACATGGGGTGAAACTTTATCAGCCTTTTTCCGCAGAGGAAAAGGCTGCTCTTAAGGAACTTTTGGTGATGTCACAAGAATTTAGAAAATATGGAATAGCCCTGAGAAATTTCTTGCAGTCAACTGGAGCAAGTGGAGCACAGCGCCTTGATGCCATTTTTAACAGTCAACCGGGAACAGACTATGCCAAGGCAATGTTTGCGACTGCTCAGACAATAGCAACAAAATACAACAGAAGGAAAGAGGAGTAGAAAATATGGTAATAAAGATTACACCTGTTAATTCCGCCCATGGTGGCGACGCTATTAACTACGACATGGAAAAAGATAAGGCACGGCTTATAAAATTGCATTTTTTGGAGGGAACAAGTTTTGGTTTTTCTCCTTCTCCCGACTCTGTGTATCAGCAGATGAAACTGCATCAGGTGCTTTCGGGGAAAAAATGCAAAGACCCTTTTTTTAGGATAGAGGTATGTCCGTCTGTAGATGAAAGCAAAAACTGGACAATGAAAGATTGGCAGAAACTGTGTGATGATACTATTATACAGCTTGCAAAACAAGGTATAGACCTGAGAAACACACAACTGATATGCGTCCTTCATCGTGACACGGATAAATGGCATCTCCATATTGTGGCTAATCGTGTAGCGATGGACGACTATGTGATAAATGCGTGGCAATGCAAAAACAAAGCCCATGCTGCGGCTGATACTATTGCAAAAGAAAGAGGATGGAAACTCGCTTCCGAGACAAAGAAGCCCGTCAGGAAAAGCAAGATACGACAGGATGCTCTGAATATTCTGTCAAGTATGGAAAAGTTCGACATGAGAGAATTCTTCAATAGGATGCGGGCACGTGGATATATTATAGATGACAGGTGGGCGAGAGGAAAGTGTGTTGGTTACTCAATAGGTGAAGATAAAGAAGTCATGTTCAAATCATCCACCATAACAGGTCGTGATCTGATGCCTTCACGCATCGAAAAAACGTGGAAGAAGTTACATGCAACACCCATGGTCACCTATGAGTACACAACTGATTATGGAGGAAAAATCCCTTTTTCTGTACCGAAAGAAATTGACAGTGTTATCCAAGAACATATCGAAGTACCAGAAGAAATTTGGGACGATGATGATTTGAACTGGGATGAGGATTGGGATGATGAACTTGCCGACCGTCTGGTAGTAGCAAACGGAGCTGCTGCCATACTGGTTGGGCTGATGAGGCCTGACGGAACTGACGGCAGTTCCGTTGGCAGCGGAGGCGGAGGAGTTCATGGCGAACTGTCACGCTGGGACGGTCTTGAAGCTGCAACAAAAGACGATTACATCATGCGAGCACAGCAGGCTGCAAGCCTTTCCTCTGAGTATTATCGTCCAAGGAAAGTAAGCAAGAGGCGCGGCTGGAAGCGATAATTGTTTTTTTCTTCCCTTTTCTTCTTATACTTGAATCTCACAGGCTTTGAGAGAGTCCATATTCTGGACTACAAGTCCAATGATTTCTGAAAAAATCCATATAACGGACTGCAAAGTCCGTATTTTGGACTACTAAAAGTCCATAATACGGATTTTATTTAGAAAAAAGTCCGTTATATGGACACTTATATATATATAATATAATAATAATAATATATAATCTATTATAATCATTCTCAATTATTCCATATTATGGACTTTTTATCTTTTATGGGGTCGGGGGCAAGCCCCTCCGGCACCGTCCGGCCCAAAAAGCCAAAAACAGTTTAGAAAAGATAAATCAAAAAAAGGGAAAAGAATTTCATAATTTCATTAAATCTTCCGTTAAAAAGAGCGGTGCAAATGTAATACATCTTTTAAAAATATAAACATATAAATTACAAACTTTTACATAGTAGCAGAAAATCTTTCGTGATGGTCTTGAACAAACGACGAGGAATGCCTATATTCAGATAGCAAAACATGCAGTAAGTGATGCATCCAATTATTATTGTCCATATCGTAGATGTAAAAATCCGATAAAATATGTACCTTTGTTCATGTTATTGAAGTTTTGTGGTAAAAACAAAGGTAACAAAAAAGGCTGAAACCCATATCAGGATTTCAGCCTAATTTTATTTCGTTCAAAAAAGTTTTAGCGGACACAAATAATTACCTATACGTTTACCAGCTTCTTCTCTCTGTTTGTGCATTCTATTTACACTTTGCTTAGTCCTATCACCAATTGCCCCATTATGGTATTGAGCGGAAACACCTACGGACCACAGAGTTTCTAAGAAAACTAAAAGAACTTTATATGACATGATAAAATCTTTGTAAAGGATGAATTGCTAACTTGATTTGTATAAAAAACTAACAAGATTATTTAAAGGATGTTCTATAAAAGTCTAAATGAGCATATCCAATGCAATATATCAAACATGTGCATAGTCTCCTGCCTGTATCACATTATTCAACGCTAAATGTCCCCACTGGTATTGCAGTAGCTGTGATAATACTCATATAGAATATACCATATTCACCTTTTTCAATTTCAGAAGCAGGAATAGTGAGTATGTAGGATTGTTCTCCATACTTATGTCCTTCAAATGGAACATAACCGGCTTTCTTCGTATCTTCACTGCCAATGAGAGAAGGTTCAAATTCCATCCACTGTATCCGGCGTTCTTTCTTTGAAGTGCTAAATCGCACTATACGGTAACAATCCATCGGGTCAGTGGCATTATTATTTCCTTTTACAAGCAGTCTAACATCTTGACCTGTATTATTTGTCACATATCGGGAATGACCTCCACTAAATACTATGTCCATACCCGCAGAACCTGCTAAACCACTGACAGCATCGGCGGCAGAACCTACACTGAGGGCTGTCCCCGTCATCCTAACTCCTGTCATTGCTCCACTTAATGAACCACTAGCTGCTGAATGTATTCCAATAATGCCACCAGCAGCACCAGCAATGCTCGCAGCACCACCTAATAGCTTTCCCCATTTCTTTACCTTATTCTGATGTTTGCCTATTGTTCCTGATTCTTTAGGCAAGATAGAGTAAGTTGAGTCACTTGTTAAAATACAATACGAGTTTACGAACTCAGGTTCCGTAACAGTTACTTTTTGTGCTACTCCTTCAATTACTGTTGCTGATAGCAGCACTAAAATCAATGTTTTTTTCATAATGGCAAATTTTCAAGTTGTCCCCGACAGTCTGTATGGGGCTTATTATTGAACATAAAAGAAGTGGACTGTCTCCGTGTCAACTTGAAGGCTTCGCCAGAGGCCTATACACAACCACAGATAACAGCCCACTATTATGGGTTGCAATACCTGTGCCTGTTGGTATGTCGTTGATCTGGCGAATCTACAAGTCAAAGGCACTTCTTTTTTTAAATTATAACGCAAAGGTACACATTTTTTTTTAATAAACATTCACTTCTCCTAAAAAAAATGACAGGAAGCCTACGTGTATTTGATTTTTCTGGCAAATATTCAAGTTGTAAGCAACCTGCCATTGATTTATATACAAAGGTAGAAGATTATTTCCACCTGTTGTATTGCTATTGCAAAATTATAAAGTAAAATTGGAATATCCAAATTTTTCTCGTGCGCGCGATTATCTATATGATTATACATTGCGTACTTCAAAAAATGCCCAATTTGAATTAATTTGAACAGGTAACGCTGATTTTTTACAGTTTTTTAACGCGCACGAATGTTTATAAATAATATTTTGGCACCATTTCCTGCCATAAAGCAATATACAAAAAGACATCCACTATTGGTATGTTTAGATCAATAGAACACGCTCCAAGGTCCGAGGTGTAATAATATTCAACATACCAATCTATTACTTTTTTGAAATTGCACCGTTTCTCTTCTGTCCACTCCATAGAGTCCCACCATTTAATTACTGTTGTGCGTGACATATTCATATATCTCGCACATCCTACTTTTGTTGCTTGTTCACCTTCCAAGAAACGATAAATGCCGACCTTGATGACTGCTTTATTGCGCCATATAGGTGTCGTACTCTTATGTGGTCTTCCTGCTGACATAATGTAAACTAACATTTGTTTTCCTTGATTCGCATTTAGCAAGTCTTTAGCTTGCCATTTATATTTCAAAAAATCATCAGTAAATCTTTAGTACCAACCATATAGTTGAACTAAAGAATATCGGTAACGCTTACCGAGGACAAAGTTACAGATTATTTCTGTACTACAGATAATTTTCTCAATATTTTTTAATGTTATTGCTTTGCGTTTTATTGCAAAACAATCAAAAACAAATAGTGCATTATTTGCACTTCTAATGCAAATATTGCACTTCAAAAATGTATTCTTTGCATGCATATATAATTTTAACATTTATAAAATAATATTTTTAATAGAAATATTACAGGAGTCGGTCTGGTGTGCCCTCCCTTTGCACCATGCGGAATTTGTTGAGTTTCAAAAATTTAATATTAACTAATGTTAAAACAATGAAAATGAAAAAATATTATATATACAAGAAAGTCCTCACTTATTCGAGTGGTGCAAATGTGGTGCAAGATTACAAAAATAAAAATCATAACAATCTCTAAAATAGACTATTATGATTTTCTTTGGTGACTCCGCTGGGATTCAAACCCAGGACCTTCAGAACCGGAATCTGACGCTCTATTCAGCTAAGCTACGGAGCCTTGTGTGAGTGTGTTTTCTTTTGTAAGATAGTATTGCGAAAAACAATGCAAAATTACGAAAAAGATTTTAAATTTGCAACAAAAAACATAAAAAATGTATATAAAGAGGAATACATGTCATAATTCTCATAATTTTTTTGTAATTTTGCATTATATATATTGACAAGAAAAGATAGAAGTTCAACCGTAACAAAATATATGGAAAAGAAACTCGGAAAAATAATGGCTCTCGCTAATCAGAAGGGTGGTGTGGGCAAAACTACGACAACCATAAATCTGGCTGCTTCGCTGGCTACACTGGAGAAAGCTGTTCTGGTGATAGATGCAGATCCACAGGCAAATGCCTCTAGTGGCTTGGGGGTGGATTTGCAGGAAGTAGAATGTTCTCTGTACGAGTGTATAATAGATCATGCCGATGTTCGCGATGCTATATATACTACAGATATTAACGGGCTTGATATTATACCGAGCCATATAAATCTTGTGGGAGCGGAAATAGAGATGCTTACAGTTCCTAATCGTGAAAAGGTGTTGAAGGAACTCTTGAAGGATATTAGATATGACTATGATTATATTCTAATTGATTGCTCTCCGTCACTTGGCTTGATTACTGTAAATGCATTGACAGCTGCCGATTCTGTGATTATTCCCGTTCAGTGTGAGTATTTTGCTCTTGAGGGAATAGGGAAATTGCTTAATACTATTAAAATAATAAAGAGTAAACTTAATCCTCAGCTTGAGATTGAGGGTTTCTTGCTCACGATGTATGACAATCGTTTGCGTCTTGCTAATCAGATATATGACGAAGTGAAACGTCACTTCCAGGAATTAGTATTTAAGACTGTGATACAACGTAATGTGAAGTTGTCAGAGAGTCCAAGCCACGGACTTCCGGTGATACTTTATGATGCAGAAGCAGCGGGCACGAAGAATCATTTACAGTTGGCAAAGGAAATTGTAAGTAGGGAGAAATAATGTGGTTCCTTTGCAGAATTTGAATTGTTTTATAAATTGTTTAATTTCTAATTATACTGATGGCTGTCAAGAAAAAATTCAATGCATTAGGGCGTGGTCTTGATGCACTCATTTCTACAGAGGAAATAAGGCCGCAGGGATCGTCAACAATCAATGAGATTGGAATAGATTTGATTGAGCCAAACCCTAACCAGCCACGTAGGGACTTTGATGAACAGGCCTTGCAGGAACTTGCTGCAAGTATTCGTGAGTTAGGTATCATACAGCCTATCACGCTGAGGCAGGTAGAGGATAATAGGTTTCAGATTATAGCAGGTGAGCGTCGCTGGCGTGCATCGCAATTAGCTGGATTGAAATCAATTCCTGCATATATACGCACAATCAAGGACGAGACGGTGATGGAACTCGCTCTTGTGGAAAATATACAGCGTGAAGATTTAAATGATATAGAAGTGGCTTTGGCTTATCAGCATCTGCTTGATACAGAAGGAATGACACAAGAGCGCGTTGCTGAGCGTGTAGGCAAAAGCCGTACTTCGATAGCCAACCAGTTGCGCTTGTTGCGGCTTCCTGCTCAGATACAGTTGGCGCTTCAGAAGAAAGAGATAGATATGGGGCATGCACGTGCATTGTTAGGATTGGATTCTCCGTCGATGCAGGTGAAACTGTATAAAGAGATTGTTGCCCATGACTATTCTGTGCGCAAGGTTGAGGAAATGATAAAAAGTCTCAATAATGGTGAAGACGTAGCATCGGCACGAAAGACGCTGAAAGGAAAGTCTGTATTGCCAGAGGAATACGAGAAATTCAAGAATAGTCTTGCTACTCTTACAGGAACAAAGGTACAGGTGGCATGCACGCAGAATGGCAAAGGGAAAATTACAATTCCGTTTTCGTCAACAGAGGAACTGCAGAAGATAAAGCAGTTGTTTGAAAAACTGCAGTAATTAAATGTTTCATATCTTAATAGATCATAAAACTTTATCTTTTATGCTGGCATCGTTTTTCATGTGTATGATTCCAATAAATATGGATGCACAGAAAGAATACGATGTGAATGTGGATGGTATCATGGCAAGTGATACCATTGCAGGTGGCGTTGAAGAATATATATTGCCTGATGATACACTGTCACTTCTGAAGATGCAAAAGCAAGCAAGTAAAAAGGTAAAGCGAGATTGGACACAATGGAAGCCTGACCCTAAACGTGCAATGTGGCTTGCAATAGTAATTCCTGGTGCAGGACAGATATATAATCGGAAATACTGGAAACTTCCTATCGTCTATGGTGGCTTCTTGGGTTGTGCCTACGCTATGCGTTGGAATAATCAGATGTATATGGACTATTCGCAAGCGTATCTTGATATAGAGGATAATGACCCTAATACGAAAAGTTATACGCAGTTCTTGCATCTGGGTTCAGAAATAACTTCTTCCAATGAAGACAGATATAAGCAGATTTTCAAGTCAAGAAAGGATAAATACCGTCGTTGGCGTGACTTGAGTTTCTTTGCTATGCTCGGTGTCTATGCTTTATCTATAATAGATGCCTATGTCGATGCCTCGCTTTCTTCTTTTGATATATCGGATGACCTCAGTCTTCATCTCGAACCTGCAGTAATCAATACGAGAAAAAAGGGAAAAGAGGTAGGAGGAAATGCAGATGTGATGACTTCGGGGTCTGCAATAGGAGTACAAGGTGCATTGAGATTTTGAGATATGCACTGATAGTAAAGGATAATAAAGAATTAAAAGTAATAAAAATATAATGACAACAAAAAACATCAAGTATTACATTCTTGCGCTTGCCATATTGTTTGGCTTGTCACCGTTGATTTCAAAAAGTTTTGCATTAATGTCTTCACCTGTATATGTCGTAGCTGACGAGGCAGATGAAGAGGAAGACGAGGAAGATGGAGATGATGAAGACGAAGACGATGAAGAGGGAGATGATGAAGACGAAGATGATGAAGATGGAGAGGAGGACGATGAAGAAGATGATGAGGAAACAGAAGATAATGATTCTATAGAGGTAAATAAAGAGGAGATAATAATCACCAATAAAGATGGGCGTGAGGATATCATTGAAGTTCCAGAAGGTATGACGGTGGATCTTGATGATGTGCTTAAAGAATATAATGCTCAACAATATCTGGAACTCGATACGACATGCCGCATGAGCAATGAGAACCCAACTTATCCTCAGGAAGTGTATGTTGACAGGTTGAAGCGTATGCCTACGGCAATAGAAATGCCTTGGAACGATGTGGTACAGAAATTCATAGATCGTTACAGTGGACGGCTGCGTCGTTCTGTCAGTTACATGCTCGGCGCATCTAATTTCTATATGCCTATATTTGAGCAAGCCCTTGAAGTATATGGCTTGCCACTGGAACTGAAATATCTGCCTGTGATAGAGTCTGCATTGAATCCTAATGCGGTCAGTCCTGTAGGTGCAGGTGGCTTGTGGCAGTTCATGAATGCTACGGGTAAGCGATATGGTTTGAAAATAAACTCAATGATTGACGAACGCCGTGATGCTGTCAAGTCTTCTTATGCTGCGGCACATTTCCTGAGTGACCTGTATAGTATATATGGTGACTGGAGTCTGGTGATTGCAGCATATAACTGTGGACCGGGAAATATAAATAAGGCTATACAGCGTTCTGGCGGAAAACGTGATTATTGGGAAATATATCCTTATCTGCCAAGTGAGACGCGTGGATACGTTCCTGCTTTTATAGCAGCAAACTATATCATGACATATTATTGCGAACACAATATATGTCCGATGCTTACAAAACTGCCTATTCAGAGTGATACTATTATGTTATATAGAAATCTGCATTTTGAGCAGGTTTCTCAGGTACTGGGCATAGATATCAAGGAATTACGTGCGCTTAATCCGCAGTATCGTCGTGATATAGTTACGGGATATAGCGAACCAACGGATTTGCGTCTTCCTCTTGAGTATGTGTCGAAGTTTATCGAAATGGAGGATTCCATTTTTGCATATGATGCTTCAGCACTGATGAAGCGTGACTTGGTAGAAGTGAATGATGCGCAAGGATATACAGCCCGAAAGCCAGTCACATACACGAAGAAGAGGTACACACGTAGTACAAAACGTCTTACGAAAGCTAAGAGTAAGAAACGCTCAAAGTCACGAGTGGCAAAATCTTCAAGAAAACGTACAGTGAAGAAGGCTACTGCAAAAAGACGTACGAAAAAGGCACGTACGACGAGGAAAAAGAGAAGAAGATAATAATACTATATAAACAACCGATAACCTTAAATAACGTAGTTGTAGCATACAACCTACTTCCCTACTATGACTAAACAAATGACAGTTGATGAAGCTTTCGAGCGGTTGCTGGAGGGATATATGAACTCTAACCACCGCAAGAAGGTTGACATTATACAGAAGGCTTATAACTTTGCCCTGCATGCCCATCAAGATGAGCTTCGACAGTCGGGTGAGCCTTATATGCAGCATCCTGTTGCTGTGGCAACAATCGTGTCGCAGGAAATGGGATTGGGTAGCACGTCTATCTGTGCGGCTCTGCTTCATGATGTGCTCGAAAATACTGACTATACTATTGACGATATACGTAACATATTCGGAGATAAGATAGCGCAAATCGTTGATGGATTATCAAAAATCGCAGGTGGCATATTTGGTGACAAAGCGTCAAGCCGTGCGGAGAATTTCAAGAAATTGTTACTCACTATGAGTGAGGACATACGTGTCATACTCATAAAGATATGTGACCGTCTTGATAATATGCGTCACCTCGATAGAGAGCCGGAAGGAAAACGTTACAAGATTGCCGGTGAGACTCTCTATATATATGCCCCACTTGCTAACAGGTTAGGACTAAATGCAATAAAGACAGAACTGGAGGATTTGGGATTCAAGTATGAACACCCAGAGGATTATGAGGCAATAGAGAAGAAATTGGCTCACACTCGTGAGCAGCGTGACGCCTTGTTTGCTGATTTCACAACTCCTATCCGTAAAGCCCTTGACAGCATGGGGACGAATTACCAGATTAAGGCGCGTATTAAGAGCCCTTACTCTATCTGGAACAAGATGCAGAAAAAGCATGTCTCCTTTGATGAGATATATGACATTCTTGCCGTACGCATTATTTTCAGTCCGAAGAAACAAGAAGAGGAAGTAAACGAATGTTTCAATATCTACGTAGCTCTCTGTAAACTCTATAAATCTCATCCTGACAGACTTCGTGATTGGTTGTCACACCCCAAGGCTAACGGCTATCAAGCACTTCATGTCACGCTCATGAGTAGCATGGGACAGTGGATAGAAGTGCAGATACGTTCGAAAAAGATGGATGAGATTGCAGAGCAAGGGTTTGCAGCGCATTGGAAATACAAGACGGGTGATGATACGGAAAAGGTAGCAGAGGATGAGTTAAACGGCTGGTTACAAACTATCAAGGAGATACTTGACGACCCACAGCCTGATGCAATGGATTTCCTCGATGCGATAAAACTGAACCTTTTTGCATCAGAGATATTTGTATTCTCTCCTAAAGGCGACATCATCACTATGCCGGCAGGATGTACTGCCCTTGACTTTGCTTTCCAGATACACACATTCCTTGGCACGCATTGCATCGGAGCAAAGGTTAATCATAAGCTGGTGCCATTGTCTCATGTATTAAAAGGTGGAGATCAGGTTGAGATTATTACCTCAAACTCTCAAACAGTGCATCATGAGTGGATAAACTTTGTCACCACCGCGAAGGCTAAGAACAAGATACAAGCACTTCTTCGCAAGCGTGACCGTGAAGATGCAAAACAAGGAGAGGAGAAACTACGTGCATGGCTTGATCAAAAAGGCTTGGCCCTGACTACCTCTATTCTGGATAAATTTACGGAATATCATCAGGCAAGAACCCACGAAAGACTCTTGCTCGATGTAGCACATGGTGATTTGCAACTGGATGACAAACTGCTGAATGCCGTATTATATGGTAAGGACGGTGTAGCAGAGGGTAAGGGAAACAGACGAAAGGGTTGGCGGAGATTCTTACCGTTTGTAAAGGCAAAGGGATTGAAAGCAACGCAAAAGGCTTTGCTAATTGTGGGTAAGGACTTTGATAAGAGCCAGACAATAGTAGTTAATGAAGAAAATATCAACCATTATCTGTTCCCTGATTGTTGCAGCCCTATCCCAGGAGATGGAATATTGGCTTATGTCAACAAACACAATCAGATAGAGATACACCAGAGGTCGTGTCCTGAGGCTCAGCGCCTGCAGTCTGCTTTCGGTACTGACATAATGGCGGCACGCTGGAATATGACGAATGGTCAGACTTTCAACGCTTCCATAGAGATGCGTGGCATAGACCGCAAGGGTATGACAAGAGATGTATCAATGGTCATTTATGACACCTTCAATGTCAATATCAAGAGTTTGAGTATGACTACTGATGACGGTATATTCAATTGCCATACGGAATTACTCGTGACAGATAATGTTATTATTGAAAAGATAATAAAGAGACTGTCTGATATAAATGGTATGCAAAGCGTACACAGAAGCTGATATGATTCATTATATTTTTAAAGCAATAATATATTAAATTAGATATGAAAAAAATATTTATTTTCTTACTTACAACATTCTGTAGTGTAGCCGTGTATGCAGGCTCTAATGCTAATATATGGGATAATCCTGACACTATTGTCGTGGCTCGTGATGGTACGGGACAGTTTCGTAATATCAATGAGGCCATAGACGTATGTCGTGCTTTTATGGAATACCATAAGGTGATATACGTAAAGAAGGGAACATACAAGGAGAAACTCATCATTCCGTCATTCCTTACTAATATAGAGATATGCGGAGAAGACCGTGATGAGACCATAATAACATATGATGACCATGCTAATATAAAGTATGACAATCTGCCTAACAACCACAAACTGGGTACTTTCGCTACATATACGCTGAAGATTGAAGGCAATGACATTACGCTCAAGAATATAACCGTTGAGAACAATGCTCCGCGTCTCGGTCAGGCTGTTGCTTTGCATACAGAGGGCGACCGTCTCGTGTTCATTAACTGTCGTTTTCTCGGCAACCAGGATACTGTGTACACTGGCGTAGAAAATACTCGCTTGTATTTTAAGGATTGCTACATAGAGGGCACTACTGATTTCATCTTCGGCCCTTCGGTTGCGTGGTTTGAAAACTGTGATATTAAGAATAAGGTGAACTCTTACGTAACAGCGGCATCAACTCCGGCTGGTCAGAAGTATGGTTACATATTCAATAATTGTCGTATATTCTGTGATGAGGGGGTAGAAAAATGTTATCTCGGTCGTCCGTGGCGTCCCTATGCTTATACTCTGTTTATGAATTGTGAACTCGGTGGTCACATACGTCCAGAGGGTTGGCATAACTGGGGTAAGAAGTCAAATGAGGAAACCGCACGCTATCTGGAATATAATAACCGTGGCGCAGGGGCCGACAACTCTAAGCGTTGTGCTTGGTCGAAGCAACTGACGAAGAAGGAAGCACAGAAGATAACACCAGCAGAGGTGTTCTCGCTTAACACAGAATGGAATCCTACGAAATAAAACTACTAATCAATAAGATTATTCGCAATTGGAATATGAGTGGAAAAACTCTTACGTTGGCTCTTGCTGTAACGTGTTGTGTCCTTCGTCTCTCCGCTGCAGAGCCGCAGGCATTGCCACCGGTTCATGACCCGGTGATGGCGCAAGGCGAAGATGGCAAGTTCTATATCTACTCCACAGGCATGGGTATAGGCTGTATGTCATCGGAGGATATGAAAACATGGAAGAGAGAGAGCCCAGTTTTCAATCCCAAGACAGAGATTCCACAGTGGACTGCAGACACGGTAAAAGGTTTTCGTGCGCATTTTTGGGCACCAGACATTAAGAAGCATAATGGTAAGTGGTACCTGTACTACTCTTGCTCTACGTTTGGCAAGAATGGTAGTGCTATAGGTGTAGCGACGAATGTTACGCTCGATGCTCAGTCGCCAGAATATAAATGGGAAGACCAAGGTATGGTCATAGCATCTCATCGTCATCAAGACAACTGGAATGCCATTGACCCTAACCTCGTCATTGCGCAGGATGCAACTCCCTATCTCGTGTTCGGTTCTTTCTGGGATGGAATACAACTCATTAGGCTTGCAGATGATTTGCGTACACCAGTCACTTCCCCCGTGACCATAGCCCGTAGGGTGGGGCGCAAACTTACATTGGCAGAGATAGATGATGCCACCAAGTTTACAATAGAGGGAAACGACACTATTGAGGCAGGTGAAAATGCTATCGAAGCACCCTTTATCACGTATCGTGACGGATACTATTATCTGTTCGTGTCACACGATTACTGCTGTCGCGGACAAGCCTCTACTTATAAGACTGTCTATGGTCGCAGCCGTTCTGTTGAAGGACCTTATCTTGACAGACAAGGACGTGACATGGCAAAGGGCGGCGGCACCCTGCTCTTCGGACCTGATAAGGATTTCTTCGGCATAGGCCACTGCGCAGTTTATGAATTTAACGGCAAGTGGTACTTCCTCTCTCATGCCTATGACAAGAAACGCAATGGAGAGGCACGCCTATTCTTGAAACAGATAAAATTCACAAAAGATAATTGGATTAAATAACTAACTAAAAACAAAAACATCATGGCACAGAGATTTATTCTTAACGAAGTATCTTACTTCGGTGCAGGTGCTCGTAAGGAGCTGCCTGAAGTACTTAACCGCATGGGATTGAAAAAAGCTCTTGTATGTTCTGATAAGGGACTGATTAAGGTAGGCACTACCGCTAAGGTCACAGAAGTACTCGATTCTATCAACTTCCCTTATGAAATTTACTCAGAAATCAAACCAAACCCAACAGTCACAAACGTAAAGCAGGGCGTCGAGGCTTTCAAGAACTCAGGAGCAGACTGTATCATCGCCATCGGCGGTGGTTCGTCTATGGATACAGCTAAGGGCATAGGTATCGTTTCCAACAACCCAGAGTTCGCTGATGTCGTAAGCCTTGAGGGCGTGGCTCCTACAAAGCACAAGAGTGTGCCTATCATTGCGCTGCCTACAACTGCCGGTACAGGTGCAGAGGTTACTATCAACTACGTCATCATCGACGAGGAGCGTCAGGCTAAGATGGTATGCGTAGATCCTAATGACATTCCTGCTGTGGCTATCGTTGACCCGGAACTGATGTATTCTCTGCCAAAGGGACTGACGGCAGCAACAGGTATGGATGCGCTGACCCATGCCATTGAGGGCTATATCACCAAGGGTGCATGGGTGATGTCTGATATGTATGAGCTTCAGGCTATCAAGATGATAGCAGAAAACCTGCCTATCGCCGTTGAGGAACCAACAAATCCTGTAGGTCGTGAAGGCATGGCACTGGCACAGTACATCGCTGCGCAGGCATTCTCTAACGTAGGTCTCGGACTGGTTCACGGCATGGCTCACCCAATGGGTTCTCTCCACGACATTCCTCACGGAGTAGCCAACGCTCTGCTGTTGCCTACAATTATGGAGTTCAACATGCCAAAGTGCATAGAGAAGTTCGGAGTGATTGCAAAGACCATGGGCGTAAACACCGACGGCATGACAGCCGAGCAGGCTGCACAGGCCGCTGTAGATGCTGTTAAGGCTCTTTCTATCCGTGTGGGAATCCCACAGACCCTCACCGAACTGGGCATCAAGGAAAGCGACATTCCTGCTCTTGCTGCTCAGGCTATCGCTGATGTATGCACACCTGGCAACCCACGTGATGTAACAGAAGCAGAAATCGTTGAACTTTACAAGAAAGTGCTTTAATCTTAATTAAAGACTGTTATTTTGAAACTGTCTGAATATTAGCATAAGTAGGTGTGCATAATTATTTTTATAATTATTGTATTGCATGATGACGTAGGTTCTGTGCATGATATTAGGGCGTGTAGTGACTCC
>CAMNCV010000091.1 GCA_946534585.1 uncultured Prevotellaceae bacterium | reverse complement strand
ACAGCCCACGGTAAACGGCAACTACATGCTTGAGCTGTGCCGCTCGCGCGACGGTTCCTTTGCCGCCATCCAGCTGTTGCAGTTCAAGCACATGATATACGAACCCGTTACCGTCCTCTTCATCCTCGACGGTATAGAGGCAGAGGCAGTCGCCAACATCGCTGCGCAGGGATGACAACGCCGTACATCTGAAATGGCTCGCAAAGGCATCTGTATATAAATTAAGGTGTGAATCCAAATAATGGGTTCACACCTTAATTATTTGTCATATTTTCATTGAGTTCACGTTATTTTGCTAAACTACCATTAGTTTGCAAATCATTTTATGGAGAATGAACAAATATAATGGTTTAATGTACTGCTATAAATATGACAAAGATAGCCAATAGGATTAGAAGTCCCACCGCAATGCTTGTAAACACGATTTCTTCCATTGTGCTACATTCTAAGTCTGGGTCTTCCGTATGACAATATGGACATATTTTTGCTCCCTCAGGAATTTTCATCCTACAGTTTCTGCATATACCTGTATGTTTCATAATATTAAAATTAGATTATACGATTTTCTACAATTCTGTCAAATCTCTCTCTATTATTTTCGTCTGCTAATTCAGCTGCGTACAATAGGCTTATGTAATCTTCACCTCTGGAAGGATATTTTTTAATCGCCTTTTTATAAATATCCTTGACTTTTTTTGCAATCTCTATGTAATCAATACTTTTGAGAGCATAAGTCGATTCATTGAGCCGAATGTATTCGTATTCGTTCTTAAGAAGTGAAAGAAATTCAGAATTCAGTTCTTTGTTGTCTACAAAGGTGTACAAAAGGATAACACTGTGATATTCCATAGGCATTTATAAATTTATGCACCTTCGGCCCTGATAGTGCGGTTTTATGATTAAATTAAAATAAGGTACATATAAAAAGAAAAGCGGAGCCTACATTCCCTTGAACTTCCCTGTGAGGCTTGGACTCCTCGTAATACAGTTAAGGGTTCGACTCCACTTGGCTGTATTTCGTTAGAATACGAATATACAACACCAAGAAGAGCGTCTTTCCCATTATTCTGATATTACGTAGGCTTGCGCCAAACCGTGAAGTGTCCAAGTTCACAGGGTCAGAATAAGCGAAATGCGCTTTCTTCGATATGTCTTGAAAACACTGCCCACTATGTGGACTAACTGCTTTCGAGAGCAAAGTTAGAAAAAATTTCTGATTGAACAAAATTTTCCGCTATTTTTTTGATTGAAGAATAAATAAAACGCATAGAATTTTGGAAACTGGTTTTTGAATTATTCCCCCCATAAAAAATGCTCCGCTCGACGAAGAATTTGTTAGGTTATAAGATTTCAGGTTATAAGGTCATAAGGTGAGATATGGCTATTGTCTATGTTTTGATATACAATTAATTCTTTTTCAACAAACTACCAACGATTTTTGTCCAAATGTGGGTAAAAAGTAGAGATTTGGATGAAAATAAAGCGATTTTTGTCCAAATGTGGGTAAAAAGTATAGATTTGGACAAAAATACCACAAGGTGAGAAGCCTTTGAAGGATTGAAAAATTGAAGAATTGAAGGATTGAAAGCAACGACCTTCAGCTAAGGGCATCTACTTACACTGCACCAGCAATGACAGCGAGAAGGTCACCTTAAAGTATTACGATGCTGAAGGACACCGCATACTCACCTTTGTTTCTTCTAACTCCTTATAGGTGGTAATTATATAGAACCCACCTAAAATATTTAAGAAAAAATTTGCAAGATAAGAAAAAACTTCGTACCTTTGCGCTATGAATGTTATAAGCCTCTTTCTGTGGACTATGCTCATAGTCAACATATTGACGTTTGTCGCCTATGGCATTGACAAATGGCTTGCCGTACGTGGTTCCTGGCGCATTTCAGAAACAACACTGCTATGGCTCGTCACCCTGGGAGGAGGCATCGGCGCACTGGCGGGCATGCTGGCCTTCCGCCATAAGACGAAGCACGTAAAGTTCACCGTTGGTGTACCAGCCATCATGATAACGGAATTCATATTGGCAAATATATTGCTATATATGATAACAAGCCAATGACTAAAAGCGAGACGATCTCAATCAATAATAATAAATCTATTAAAACCTAACGATTATGAAACTTATGAGACTAACCAATTGCGGCAACGGATTTGATGCCAACGTGCTGCAGAGTAAGTTGGAGAAACTGGGCATTAGGTCATTGATTAAAAACGAGATAATGGGGGGCTACCCGCCATTGAGTGCTTGTGCGGTATTTGTTGACGATGGCGACTTGCCACGCGCCCGCAAGGTTGTGGGCAATCCAACATAACGTATGATGCAAAAACTGGTATATCACGAAATCAAGAAAAAACACAATCAACAAACAAAAAACAAAACATAAAAAAAACTCTTAAACAACTATGATTTCACTTATTGTTTGCATTATCACTGGCATATTAGCCGGTCTCGTGGCTGGCAAACTCACTAACCGCGGCGGTGGCGGATGGCTTATCAACCTCGTGCTTGGTATTCTCGGTGGTGTAGTAGGCGGATGGCTTTTCGGTCTGCTCGGCATTGGTGCACTTACAGGAAACCAGTGGCTTGACCCATTCATAACCGCTGTAGTCGGTGCTGCAGTGATATTGTGGATTTGGAGTCTGATAAAGAAATAAAGATAGTGAAAAAAGGACTTGTGCTTGAAGGCGGTGGACTGCGAGGTATGTTCACCGCCGGAGTACTTGACGCAATGATGGAGGCCGGCGTGACATTCGACGGAATGATAGGAGTGTCAGCCGGAGCGTTGTTCGGATGCAATCTCAAATCCCGACAACAAGGACGTGCCTTGCGCTACAATATAGCCCTGCGCAAAGACCCACGCTACATGGGATGGCGCACACTCATGAAGACGGGCGATATAGTAGGGGCACAGTTTTCATATCATGAGGTACCATTCCTCATCGACAAGTTCGACCGTGAGGCGTTCATAAGCAACCCCATGGAGTTCTGGCTCGTAGCTACCGACATAATAACTGGCGAACCCGTTTACCACCGCATGGATGACTTCACCCACCGCGAGTTGGAATGGATGCGAGCCTCAGCATCGATGCCCGCAGTATCACGCCCCGTGAAACTGGACGGTCGCATAATGCTCGACGGCGGCATGGTTGATGCCATTCCGCTGAAGGCTTTTCAGCAGATGGGTTATAAGCGCAACGTGGTCGTATTGACACAGCCGCGTGACTACTACAAGAAGCGCATGAAACTGACATGGCTCATCGGTCGCATGACACGACAATATCCCATGGTCAGGGAGGTGATGGCGCGCCGACATCTTATGTACAACGACGAACTACATTATATCACCGAACAGGCTGCCTTAGGCAACACACTGCTTATCTATCCCAACAAGCCACTGCGCATAGGACGCACAGAACTCAGCGAGAAGAAAATGCGCCGCGTACATCAGGAGGGCTACGACATAGCACGAGGGATGATGCAGCAGATAAAGGAGTTTGCCAATTCATAACAGACCCACCTGAAAGATACTGTCTGACGGTAATCTATTTTTTTTTCATTCTTCACTCACCAACTCTTAACTCTTAATTCTTAATTCTCACGATGCTTGACAAAGAAAGAGGACTTTACATAGCCCACTGCGACGAGGGGGCACTGTCAATAACAGGCAAGATGGCCAACCGCCACGGACTGATAGCCGGCGCCACAGGCACGGGCAAGACGGTAACGCTACAGGTCATAGCGGAGACATTCTGCCAGGCTGGCGTACCATGTTTCATGGCGGACATGAAAGGAGACCTCAGCGGTATATCACAAATAGGAAAACTCAGCGGTTTCATTGAGAAACGAATGCCTGAGTTTGGCATAGAAAACCCCGAGTTCCAGGCTTGTCCGGTAAGGTTCTACGACGTATTCGGTGAGCAGGGGCATCCTATGCGCGCCACAATATCACAGATGGGACCACAGTTGCTCTCGCGACTGCTCGGACTGAATGAGACGCAGGACGGGGTATTGAACATCGTTTTCCGCATAGCAGATGAGCGCGGACTGTTGCTCATCGACATGAAAGACCTGCGCTCAATGCTTGACTGGGTATCAAAGCACGCCAAGGAATACACCACCAAGTACGGCAACATATCAGTAACGACCGTGGGAGCCATACAGCGCGCACTGCTGCAGCTTGAGAACCAGGGTGCCGATAAATTCTTCGGTGAGCCATCATTTGACATCAACGACCTCATGCAGACCGAGGGCGGCAAGGGCGTAATGAGCGTATTGGCTGCCGACAAACTGATGATGCAGCCAAAGCTATATTCTACCTTCCTGCTATGGCTGCTCTCTGAACTCTACAGCACACTGCCAGAGGTCGGCGACATGGAATTGCCTAAGCTGGTATTCTTCTTCGACGAAGCCCACATGCTTTTCGACGGTACTTCCAAGGCACTGCTCGACAAGATTGAGCAGGTCATCCGCCTTATCCGCTCAAAGGGCGTAGGCATATACTTCATCACACAGAGTCCTACGGACATACCCGAGGTAATACTCGGTCAGCTCGGCAACCGCGTACAGCACGCCCTGCGAGCCTATACCCCGAAAGACCAGAAGGCAGTAAAGACCGCCGCTGACACCTTCCGTGCCAACCCAGCCTTCAAGACCGACGAAGCCATCATGAACCTTGAAACAGGCGAAGCACTCGTCAGCTTCCTCGACGAGAAAGGTGCCCCCAACATTGTGCAGCGAGCCAAAATACTCTTCCCTCTGTCGCAGATAGGAGCCGTGACCGAAGGTCAGCGTATCGACATCATCAAGCAGAGTCGAGTGGCAGGCAAATATGACACGCCTGTTGACCGTGAGAGTGCCTTTGAGGTCCTCATGGCCGAAGCCGATGCTGCCGCCAAGGAAGCCGATGAAGCCGCACAGGAGGCAGCAGATGCAAAGGAGGCAGAGAAAGCAGCCAAGAAGCCAGGCCTCTTCAAGAAAATACTGAAAGGCATCGTAACGGCAATCACCGGCACATTGGCAGCCGTTCTTGGCACCTATGTCAGTGATAAGATTACGGGTAAGAAGACAAAGTCAAACACCTCTATCACCGGTCGCATAGCCAAGAATGCCACAGGCTCTGTGACGCGCACTATCACGCGCGACATTCTGGGTAACATAATGAAATAAAGACGTAGCTGTAAAATAAAACAGTAAATCCTGAAATAAAACAAAATCTCCCACAACACATAAGTATGTGGGAGATTTTGTTTTTACATATTCTCAGTGTGTACGCACACACATCACTTACTAATAAAAAAGTTCATGAAAAATTTGGAGATATAAATTAAAAAACGTAAATTTGCAACATCTTCACGACCTTAATATACTTACTAATTGAGAACCATGAAACCACGCAATATCATAATCATGTTGCTGATGGCAGTGCCACTTACTGTTATGTCTCAGATGAGGCAGAAGGGCATCGCACGCACGGTTGGTAAAGAGACCGTGGGAGGCAGCTATGTCAAGGGGCAAAGGCTTCAGAACGTGATTATAGAGCCAGACTGTGGAAATGAGGCGAAGAGCAACAGCGAAGGCGAGTTTACGCTGATGGTATCCCGTAAAAATTACTTTCTTAAGGAAATATACAAACAGGGTTACAAACTGATTGACCCCGAGGTGCTCACGCGACAATATTACTACAGCGAAAATGCCCATGAGATAGTAATGGTAAACATAGCGCAGTCAGCAGAGAAGCGTCTGGCAGATATGAAGGCCAGCAGACAGGCGATGCAGCGCGAGTTGAGGCAGAAGCAGTCAGAGATAGACAGACTGCTCAGCGAGCATAAGATAAGCAGTGAAGAATATGAGCGACGCTGCGTGGAACTTTCACTGGCGGTGGAGAAGATACAAAGCCGCGCTGACGAACTGGCAGAGAAACTCAGCAAACTCGACCCCGAGGTGGCTACCGAGTTTGACAACCGGGTACGCTGGTTCATCGAGCAAGGTCAGATAAAGAGCGCAGACTCATTGCTTCAGACGGTAGGCGACCTGCATAATGCTGTCAGTGAGCATTGTAAGAAGACGGCACTACTGACCAGTGAGATGATGAAACATCCTGACCAAGTAGAGAAATACAAGCGTATGCTCTACTCACACAAGGGTCAAGGCGGCACACTCGCGATGCTGTGTCTCGATCATTACTTCATTGCCCGTATGTGTTTTGATGACATCCGTGCCGAGGATTACATCGAACTGCGTGCCTCCGTTGACACCAATGAGATTTCATGGCAGATGGATGCCGCCGCATATCATCTACAGGAAAAGAACATGAAGCGTGCCACTGAAATATATGACAGACTCATACGACGTCTGAAACCACTTGCTGTGGCGGAACCGTCAGTATATGATTTCACGCTGAGCACGGTGCTCAACAACCGTGCCATGATATACAACGATTGCGGACAGATGCAAGAGGCGGAACAACTATACCGTGAGGCCCTGTCGATACGCCAGCGTCTGGCTATGAATAACGAAAAAGTGTTCGCGCCTTATGTGGCGCAGACACAGAACAACCTCGGCGTGTTGTATCTTACCACCAACAAGGTCAAGCAGGCCGAAAAACTGTTTTCCGGAGCATTAGGAGTACGTCGCAGACTGGCGGAAACCGACCCTGCCGTCTATGCTGCAGACAAGGCTGCCACGCAGGGCAACCTGGCATTGGTATATGCCTGTATGAAACAGTATGACAGAGACATCATGTTGTGTGAAGAGGCAGTAAAGACGTACAACGAACTGATACAGATGGGCTTTGAGCAATACGCAGCCGACCGTGCCTCCATACTTAACAACCTTGCGGCTGCTCACCGTATGCAAGGCAACCTACAGGAGTGCGAGCGCAGTTGGTGGGACGCTCTTACGACTTACAGTATTCTTACACAGAGCTCTCCTAAACGGTACAGACCATATCTGCAGAGCACCCTTGACAATCTGTTTGAGATATATGATGCGGATGATATAGAGTGCAGAGAGAAACGCCTCGCCGTATATCGTCAGCTGGCAGGCAACCTGCCAGAGTACTACGCTCCCGAGGCAGCGCAGATGATGAATACACTGGCAGATATGTATGACAAGGAAGGATTGTCGGAGAAGAGTGATGCCCTCTATAAGGAGTCACTTGCTATCTATGAGCAACTGGCTGAGAAAGAACAGGAGAAATACAAAGCATACGTAGCGCGTGCCTTGGGCAATATTTCCTACCATTTACTGCTGGGGAAGCAGTTCCCCGAGGCGGAGGACTATGCCCGACGCGGACTTGCCTCGGATCCGCAGAAGCGTTTCATCTATGCAAATCTTGCCGCTTCGCTGTTGTTGCAGGGACGCTTTGATGAAGCCATGCAGATATATGATGAACACAAGGATGCGCTCAGACAATCGTTTCTTGATGACCTGCAGACATTCAGGCAGCGTGGCATAATTCCCGCAGAGGCTATGGAGCAGGTCGGGCAGGTGGAGGAGATGCTTAGGAAATGAACAGATACGGAAACAAAATACAAAAACCAGAATAATAATATAAACCACACTAAAACACTAAGTATTATGAAAAAAAATTACATTACACTCATGGCTGCCGTCCTTATTACGGCTGGTGCGCAGGCACAGGAGACATCCGACACAGTGGCATTTGAGTCTTTTGATGATATAGTAAAGCGCGAAACTGCTACTAAGTCGCAACAGGAGAATGATGCAGAGCATTTGAAACTATGGGACAAGCGCTCCTATCTTGACATCTCATATACATCTAACACTCTGAAATCCTCTGAATTTCCTTCAGCTAAAGGTGCGTATGATGCCAGTTACAAGAGCAAGGCTGGCATAAACCTGCAGTACGGTCACACGTATGACTTTCACAAAAAGCCTATCGCTAACATGCTCTTTATCGGTATGAACTATACTGGCATTGATTTGAACTATGCCAAGTATGACGCAGCACCTATGCCGCAGAATTTCTATCAGGGTGATGACGCGCCCTACAGCGTAGGATGGTACAATAAGAAACAGACCGTGGACTACGGCATGGCACTGGGTCCGGCAGTCACCGTATATCCATTCGCGCCACTGGGATGTCTGGCAACTGATAAGATACGCTTTCAGATGTACTTCCAGATAGGCTATAATGCCAGACTCACAATCATTGACGATGTGCTGGGCAACCCATCGAAGGATGCGACGAAGACTATGTACACCTTTGCTCACGGAATGACTACGAAGTTCGGTTTTTCGCTTACATGGGACTTCGTGGGTCTGGGCTACGAGATCTGGAATGCGTCGAAGCTGACCAATATCACCTTCAGCGAGGATTATGATACTGGTAATTTCAAGAGCAAGGCGCGGTCAAGCCGCCTGTTCCTGCAATTCAGATTCTAAACCAACAATAATGCTTATGAAAAAACACATCATCATCCTGTGCCTCACATTGCTCGCAGTATGCGGAGCCGGGGCACAGGAACATGCCAAGGGCAAGTGCGATGGCGATCTGATTTGGGAGTTTGACCGGCAGACGCTCATCCTGACCAACGTGTCAGACCCCTTACAGATTGTCTCCATTCCCGACTATAATGCCGAGGGTAACGTGGCACCGTGGGTGAAGCGCGGACTGCGGATAAAGAAGGTGCGCATTGGTCGCAACATACGCCGCATTGGCACGTTTGCCTTTGCCAACTGCAAGGAGTTGGAAGACGTGGAACTGGAGAATGAGCACCATATACGCGAGATAGGCATGGGTGCCTTCCTCAACTGCGAAAAGCTCTTCACCTTCCCCTTTTCGTCCTCATTGCGCAAGATTGAGAAGATGGCCTTTGCCAACTGTTCCTCGCTGCGCTCGCTGAACATTCCCGGCCAGACGAAGATTGAGGATTACTCATTCTTCTCATGCACGGGCATCAACGTACTGCAACTGTCGACGGAGGTCATGCTCGGCAAGGCGGTGTTTGCAGGCGAGATCAACGATGGCGGCGCAAAAAAACCTGTGTATTATAACGGTATGATACGCAGTATGCCTACGTCGATAACGCCCAATAACAGCAAGGCTTACGGCATTTCCGAGAGTGCCGTGACGGCATATATAGAGAGTAAGCGTGGCAAGGATATGTCTGAGGAGGAGACCGAGCACGCTATTACGACATCGGTTGACAGATATATACCTACGGGAGATGCAGCTCATGCCAACTACTATGCCCTTGTTATTGGCAATCAGGACTACCGTTTTGCGCCCAACGTGCCGTTTGCGAAGAATGACGCGCGCGTATTTGCCGAGTACTGCAACAAGACCCTTGGCATACCCATGCGTAATATCCACCTGCTTGAGAATGCCACGAAGCACATGATACTGGAGCAGGAACTCGACGACTGGCTTGCCAACGAAATAAAAGACCGTGAGCAGAAACAGCTTATCGTATATTATGCCGGTCACGGCATTCCTGACACGGAGCACGAGAACAAGTCGTATCTGCTGCCGGTTGACGTATATAGCACCAAACCACAGTTTGGCATACCGCTCGACCTGTTCTACGACAAACTGGGCAGCTTGGGCTTCAGTGATGTCACAGTGTTCATTGATGCCTGCTTCAGTGGCGTAGATCGCAACCATGCGTCGGTCAACAGCGGTGAGCGCGGCACTGAAGTGGAGGCCGAAGACACCAAGCCCCAGAAGGGCAAGATGGTGGTGTTCTGCGCCGCTCAGGGCAATGAGACGGCGCAAGGTTATTACGAAAAGGGTCATGGACTGTTCACCTACTATCTGCTCAAGGAACTGCAGCAGTCGAAGGGCACGATATCCTACAGCCGGCTTGCCGACCATATCATACGGGGAGTGAAGGAAACGGCGCCCCAGCTCGACTTGAAGAAGGGGCAAACACCAACGGTGAAGGTTACCGAGGGTAGTTCACTTAGAGAAAGAAGTTTCTGACATCATGGCACAAGAGTATAAATATTTCGCCTTCATCAGCTACAACTCCAAGGACATGGCATGGGGCAGGCGCGTGCAACGCAAGCTGGAACGCTACCGTATGCCTGCCGAGCTGTGCAGCAAGCGTGGATGGAAGCGCACGCCTATAGCCCCCATCTTCTTCGCCCCTACCGACATACAGGGCGGAGGGCTGAGTGCGGAACTGCAGGGCAGGCTGCAAGCGGCGCGCAACCTGATAGTGATATGTTCGCCTAACTCGGCCAAGTCAGAGTGGGTGGGCAAGGAGATTAAGTTCTTCCATGAACTCGGACGCACTGACAGCATACACTTCTTCATCGTTGACGGCATACCTCACAGTGGCGACCCCGACACGGAGTGTTTTAACAAGGTGGTTGAGGAACTTGGCATACCGGAGATTCTTGGCAACAACATCCATGAGAAAATCTACAGTTTGCCATGGCTCAACAGGGAGAGGGCCTACGTGCAGCTCATCTCCAAATTGCTCGGCGTAGAGTATGACTCCATCTGGCAGCGTCACAAGCGTATGCTCATACAGCGTGTCATAGCGTGGACGCTTGGTGTGCTGCTGGTGGTTGCCGCCTTGGTTGGTGTATGGCTGACTAATCAGCCCGTCAGCGTGGTGGCTGCATTGAGCGAGGCTTCCGTGCGAAACGACAGTCTGCCGGCTTTGCATGATGCCGTGGTCACGTTGCAACTGGATGGCGAGCAGAAGACTGACACTATCCGCATGGCTGGCGGTGAGGCTGTGTTTGCCAACGTGCCGCAGCGTTATATCGGCAAGGAGGTACGCATGACGGTGAGGTGCAGCGGTTTCCATCCCGTTGATACGGTGCTTGCCATGCAGCGCAAGGTGCGTCTGTCGGTTTATCGCGATGCTGCTATCTACGGCAAGGTGCGCTTCCTCTTGTGGGACACAAGACGTGAGCGGCCTCTCGCCAATACTCCACTGATTGTGGCAGGCGAGACAGTAAGGTCGGATGTCGCTGGCCGCGTAGCCCTCGACGTACCTCTCACGCGGCAGCGTATGCACTATGCTGTAGAGGCATCCGGTATAAGGCTGATGCGCAACTGGATAAGCGTGCCGTGTGGTGAGAATGACATAATAAGAACAAAACCGTAAGGATTATGAGTGGATATGACGTTGTAAACGCTGCTGACATGCTGACCTGTGGTCGGCTGGAGAAATCGCTGCTGTGGCTTGGCGTATGCCTCGCCATCCTATTTGTTATGTGCCTGCTGTATAAGTTCATACCGCTGAAGAGTAAAGCGTGTCTGTGGACTATGATTGACCATATGCTGATGCCAGTATTCATCGTGCTGTGGATGATGGGCTTCGTGGTATATGCCATGGGAGGATGGATTCCGGCAGCCGACGACAGGGGCGACTTCTGGGCTATAGTGCCGTCGGCCATAGTTGATGCAACGAAGATGTTCGTGTTTGCGAGCGACTTGCCTTCTATTCATAACTCGCTGAAGGGAAATGCGCTGTTCATGGGAGTGTTCTATACGCTGCACCTCACCGCAGCCTTGTTCTCGCTGATTTTTGTCATACGCCATTTCGGGTTCTATCTGATGGAGAAACTCCATGTATGGCTTGCGGGCGTGTTGTCGGCGGTTGATGTATGGCCTTTCAAGCGTGGGAAGAGGCAGCTGTATGTGATATACGGCACTGACGACTGCTCGCTCTGCATGGCCGAGAGCATCAGCCGCAGTGACCCGCAGGGCGACATTGTCGTGATACAGAGCGTAAGCGACGACGATACGCAGGGCTCGATGGTAGGAATTTCGCGTATAATGGGCAGGGCTAAGATGCAGCGCAGCATCACCGACAGCCTGCGCGGACGCGGATACCTGATTATGTTCACGCGGCAGAGTATGGCGGCAGGAGGCTTCACCAACCATACAAAGGTGATACGCGACACGCTCGGCTTGGTTTCCCTCGATCGTCTCATACGCCATGCCGGGGACAAGAAGTACTTCTTCTTCCTGGGCGGTGACGAGAAGGAGAACATAACGGCGGCGGTAAACATAGAAAAGGACCTCTCGCTGCAGCAGAGCAGCGAAGGACAGGAGACATACATATACTGCCGCGCACACTACAACGATGTGAGCAGGGTGGTGGAGGACGAGACAACACATAAGCATATCATCGTGAAAGTCATTGATCCTGCAGAGATAAGCGTCGATATGCTGAAACAGGATGCCGGGGCACATCCGGTCAACTTCGTCAGCGTGGAACCCGATGCCACGGTGTCTTCGCCCTTCCACGCACTCGTGGTAGGCATGGGCGGAACGGGCATGGCAGCCCTGAAGTTTCTCTATGAGTTTGGCACTTTCATGGCTTCAGGATGCACGGAGGATGACATACACCGCTCACCGTTCCATTGCGACGTGGTGGACACGGACGTTAATGGCGTGGAGGGGCAGTTGAAGGAGCAGATGCCTGCGGTGGACATATCGCGGAGCGAACAGTCGATGGTGACGCTGCACGGTACGGATTGTCGAAGCGGTGAGTTCTCTGAGGCACTGGGAAGGTGGATTGAAACGCTGAACTATGTTGTGCTGGCTACCGATAATGATGAGGAGAACCTGCATACGGCGGTGCGCATACTGCGCATGGCCATGCGTCGCAGGATGCAGCCAGGCTACCTGCGCATAGCCATAAGGGTACGCCATGACGCTGACGGACACATACATGCTGCCATACGCCATTACAATATTCTCGTAGAAGCAGAACGACAAACTGCAGGCGGAGGCATACACCAGTTGAGTGTCAGGCGTGATACCGCGGTGACGCAGCCGGTGATGGTGCTGTTTGGAGAGGAGGAGCGCATCTTTACCTACGACTATGTGGTAAAGGAGCAGTTGCTGTGCGTGGCAAAGTTGTATAAGAGAAAATATGACGAGTCGGTAAATGCGTGGCGCAGTCAGCAGGGAGAGAAGCCGCAACCCGTGCAAACGTGGGACGAGGAGCGCAATGAACTCATGCAGACCGAGGGTCGCTACGAGGGTTTTGCACCTACATACACGGCCATAATGCGCCTGCGCAGGGTGCAGACGCAGAACCTGCAGAATGGTTTCCATCTCCTTACCAAACGCATCATAGCGAAGCGTACACTGGGCGAGGAACTCTATGCACGGCTCCTTGCCTCGCCGCCACACCGCATAATGGGAACGGTGGAGTATGAGGCATCGGCTGACAAGCGGATTACGAAGATACTGCACGTCCTTGCGCGTATGGAACACTTGCGCTGGCAGGCATCACATGAGGTGCTGGGCTATGTATGCCACGGTGACGTGTACCATAAGGACGAAACGCGGATGCAGCACGGATGTATGCGTCAGTGGCATGAGTTGCCGATAAATATACAAAGTTATGATTACAACGTGGTTGACGTGGCTATGGAGTATAAAGAGTAATCGCATACTAATTACCACGTAAACACACACTGATTACTAGGTAAAAGCAAAGAGATTATCCGGTAAAAGCAATGCTTTTTCTGGATAATCTCTTTATGATACTTTTTCACTCGTCTGGCTACAGATGTCTGAAGCATTTCTATCTTGAACAGTTTAGGAGAAAGATAAATTCAATAGAAAACAGTGGCATACTGAGTGTTATGACACTGTTTTTTTGTTGGATTTCATTTTTTGTGAGGAAAAAAGTTGTAATTTCACGGAAAATATGTAACTTTGCAATATGAAACTACCTATTGGCATACAAGACTTTGAGAGCCTCCGTAAGGACGGCTATCTCTACGTTGACAAGACGGAGCAAGTTTATCGCCTCGCCTCTGAGGGACGTTATTACTTCCTATCCCGTCCGCGACGCTTCGGCAAGTCGCTGCTTATCTCTACTCTTAAGGCCCTGTTCCTCGGCAAGCGCGAGCTGTTCAAGGGCTTGGCAATAGACAAGAAGGAGGACTGGGACTGGGCAGTGCACCCCGTGCTTCATCTTGACTTGAATACGAATAAGTATGACAAGCCGGAGGTGTTGAGTCAGAAACTTGACGAGTCTCTGAATGAGTGGGAAACACTTTACGATTGTGCGC
>CAMNCV010000090.1 GCA_946534585.1 uncultured Prevotellaceae bacterium | reverse complement strand
CCACGCACCACTGCACGCAAGCATACCGCACAGTGCGGTAAAGATAAATCTTTTCACCTTGTGTTGGTAATTAACTGGTTAGCAGCCCACTGATACCCTGAGAGAGCTAATGTTAGTTGATATAAGTTCGTTACTACATAACAAAAAAACGTAGGTATCAGGCATCTGCTTCGTTCCGTGACTTAGGCCCTGAGATTGCCCTCCAAATAGAACATGCAGATTTGATACCCACGATAATGTATATAGATACACCCGAAAAGTGTGCTTGAGGGCATATTATACCCTCTGCACACTCCGGCTGCATAGTAGTTATATACACCCGTAGCATCACTCTTGCTTTAGTTTCTTATTTGGATTGAATTTCTCAGGTTCAAGTCACCAAAAACGAAACGTCAGCGACGCAATTCATTATGTAGTGCTCCTTCAGTTCGTTGCCATACCGAGGCTGTAGGAATAGGCACAAAAAGAGTTTGCGACTGCAAAATTACAAATAAAACACGAAAGAAACAAATCAAAAAAGAAGAATTTTCTGACAAAGTAACGAAAAACAGGAAACAGAAAGCAAATCATCCCCGTTTTATTGTCCTTCAGATATCACGTTTTTTCTTTGTCCCGATTTATCGAATTATAGAGTTTTTATTCGTGTAATCCGCCTTAATCCGTTGTTTCTTAGTCTCCCACAGATAGCACGGATTTACACAGATATCTACGCAAGTCTTTGACTTTTAACACGTATGAACACAAATTATCCATGAATTGAACATGAATTTAATGACAATTACATTACGGATGTTGTTTTGTTAAAAATACGTAAAAACGTGGTTCGTGGAGTGCCGTGTCAGTTTATTTTCGTAACTTTGTTTTTTAAATATGACACAAGAGGAGAAACAAAAGGTATATGACATGGCTCTGGGCATCGACCCGAACAGTGCGCGTGCCTCATTCCTGCGCATGATGAAGGAGTCAGATGCAGACGTGGAACTGCTTTCTGACGGTCGTTTCCGCTTCAAGTATAAGGACGAGACGCTGGTGATTGATGCTCCTGCCGATAGTGTGGTGATGCGTCTCTATGACTATAGCTGGATGGGAGTGAGCCGTTGGGATGTAGAGAAGGTGACAGAGGTGCAGCAGCGCATCAATACGTGTAACATAACGAGCCGTGCGCGTGCCGTGTATTACTTCGACGACGAAAGCGATGAGATGCTCGTAAGCGGCGAACTCGTGGCACCTCTGTCAGACAAGCTGAAGGAAGTGGAGGCTTATTTCGCTGCGCAGCTCGACGTTCTGCTCGACCTGCACATGATTGCTGACGGAATGACAGAAAACGACATCGAGGAAAACGACGACGAAGGCAACGACGAGAATTAAACGACAACGGATGGAATTACTGATACCGATTATAGGAGCTGTAATGTTCTACATATTGATTAAATGGTGGAACGACATACGTAGCAATGATGACGCGGAAGTGGAGAAAACAGCTGTACGCACGAACGAGAGCGCGGACAGTGCGGTTGCCATGGACGGGCATCAGCAGACGGATGACGATGGCGCGGAAAAGGCAGCCGATGATGCCGCCGATGATGTGTACCGCGTGACGCGAGCCGTCACCGAGGAGGCTCTGAGAAGACTAAACTGCCAGTGCATTGAGGATAAGAACGACAATATGCAGATAAGCTTCCAGTATCAGTCGGAGCATTTCTTCATCAACTTCAACGATACCAACTGCTTCGTGTGTCTTACCGACCCAAATTGGTATGAGTTCCGTGCTGATGACATAGATAATCTGGCAAAGGTGAAGGATGTGGTCAATGACCTCAACTGGTATCATGCCGTCAACGTGGTTTACACACACGATGAGAAGGCAGGTGTATTCAACATTCACTCACGCTGCCACCTTGTGGCGGTGAAGGAGATGATGCTTGATACGCCTTACCTGCAAAACACTCTCAGTGAGTTCTTCGTCACGCATCATCAGTTCTACCGCCTCATGGCTGACAAGAACTAAGGCAGGAACAACCAGCAAACACGGATTAGGCAGATGTAACGGATATCTGCGGAATATAATACACAGAGAATATGAATAGGATAAAGGAAATATTCGGAATAGAGCAGCCGGTGATTGCCGGTGGCATGGCATGGTGCAGCGGATGGAGACTGGCTGCCGCAGTAAGTGAGGCTGGCGGACTGGGACTGATAGGCGCAGGCACGATGACTGCCGAACTGCTGCGCGAGCATATACAGAAACTGAAAGCCGCTACGCAGAAACCCTGGGGAGTGAACCTGCCACTGATGTGTCCGCAGGCAGAAGAACTCATTGCGGTAATGATAGAAGAAAAGTGCCCTGCCGTATTTACCTCGGCAGGCAGTCCGAAGAAATACACACAGCGTTTCCACGACGCAGGCATGAAGGTAGCCCACGTGGTGTCATCGTCGAAGTTCGCCAAGAAATGCGAGGAGGCAGGCGTTGACGTTGTTGTGGCAGAAGGTTTCGAGGCAGGCGGTCACAACGGTAGGGAGGAAACCACCACTATGTGTCTCATACCACAGGTGCGCAAGGCAACCACGCTGCCGCTCATTGCTGCTGGCGGCATAGCAAGCGGTCAGGCTTGTCTGGCAGCACAAGTACTGGGAGCGGAAGGCGTACAGATAGGCACACTCTTTGCACTTACCGAGGAGAGCAGCGCCAGCGATGCCTTCAAGCAGGCATGTACGCAGCTTGAGGAAGGCGACACTATGCTCTGCCTGAAGAAACTCGCTCCGTCGCGACTGGTGAAGAACGGACTGTATAACCGCATAGCCGAGGCAGAAGCAAAGGGTGCGGAAGTACCAGAGTTGCTTGAGATACTTGGTGAGAAAGCCACACGTCGCGGCATCTTCGACGGCGACACCGAGAACGGAGAGATGGAGATTGGCCAGATAGCCTCTGCCATCAAACAGGTGGAGCCTGTCAGCGTGATAATGCAGCGCCTCGTCAATGAGTACAACGAGGCGGTGCAGCAAGTGGTGCAGAAATAAATAAGAAAAATATGAGTACACGCGAAACAATACAACAGACGCTCGGCACCTACTATCCGAAGGATGGCAGGGCTTTGTTGTTTGGTTCAAGGGCACGGGGTGATACCTCTGCAGGCTCCGACTGGGACATTCTGTTACTCTTGAATAAGGAAGGTCGCGCCACTGACGAAGACTATCGGCAGTACGCCTATCCGCTTGTGGAACTCGGCTTGAAGATTAACGAGCAAATCAACCCCATCATTTTTACTATACCAGAGTGGGAGCATCGAAGTTTCACACCTTTCTATCACAACGTAAACGATGAAGCTGTAGAACTATGCCATTAGAGAAAGAAGAACGCAAACATGACGAAAGTATAAAGAGAAACTATGGACACGGATAAGTCAACCCTCCGCAGCGAGGGACTTGTAAAGATATACGGCAAGCGCACGGTGGTGAACGACGTGTCGTTCAACGTGAGCCAGGGCGAAATAGTAGGATTGCTCGGACCTAATGGTGCCGGCAAGACCACATCGTTCTACATGACCACCGGACTCGTCGTGCCAAATGCCGGGCACGTCTATATCAACGACACTGAAATAACGTCGATGGCGGTGTATGAGCATGCACGCAACGGTGTGGGATACCTGCCACAGGAGGCCAGCGTATTCCGCAAGATGACCGTGGAGGACAACATCCTCTCCGTCTTGCAGATGACGGGAAAACCGAAGGAATACCAGATGGATAAGTTGGAGAGCCTCATCAAGGAGTTCTCACTGCAGAAGGTGCGCAAGAACCTTGGTGACCGCCTGTCGGGCGGCGAGCGCCGTCGCACGGAGATAGCACGTTGTCTGGCCATAGAGCCAAAGTTCATCATGCTCGACGAGCCTTTCGCCGGCGTCGACCCTATCGCCGTGGAGGAGATTCAGCGCGTGGTGTGGCAGTTGAAGCACCGCAACATCGGCATCCTCATCACCGACCACAACGTGCATGAGACGCTGAACATCACCGACCGCGCCTACCTGCTCTTTGAAGGAAGAATACTGTTTCACGGCACGCCTGACGAACTGGCTGCCAACCAGACAGTGCGCGAGAAATACCTCGGCACGAACTTCAAGCTGCAGCGTAAGAAGTTTGAGATACCGACATTGAATGATACACAGACCACAGAATAAAAGAATTGTAGGGAAACATAGATGAGCAGAACAAAAGCATTACCAATAAATGGAGAACTGGCCAATACCTGGACGCACTTGACTGGTGTAATATTTGCGCTGTCGAGCATCTGGATGGCGTGGCCGGCAGTTGACAAGGGCTGGCAATGGGCATTCGGGGTGATATTCTTCATCTCGGGCATGTTTCTTATGTTTGCATCAAGCACCGCCTATCACTGGGTGTGGCCGGGCAAAGCAAAGCAAGTGATGCGCAAGCTCGATCACATCAGCATCTACGTCATGATTGCCTGTTCCTATACCCCGATATGCGTGGCGGTCATAGGAGGATGGCTCGGCTGGACGGTCTTCGGACTGCAGTGGGCCGCCGTCATCGGTGGCATCTTCTATAAGGTGTTTGCCATGGGCAAGTTGCCCAAACTGTCATTAGCCATCTACCTCGTCATGGGATGGAGCGTGCTGCTGATAATAAAACCCGTATGGGAGCGTTTGTCGGCGTGGTCGCTGGCAATGCTGATAACCGAAGGAGTGATGTACACCGCCGGCACGTATTTCTTTGCCCACGACAGTAAGCGCGGCTTCCATGCCGTATGGCACGTATTCGTGCTTCTGGGAGCCTTGGCTCACTGGACCACCGTGCTGCTCATCCTGCTTGATAAGTAACGTTGCCATATAAAAATAATTATGCACACCTACTTACTGACTTCGATAGCCTTTTGTATTGCTTTCCATGCTGCGTGTTACGCCGAGGAGATGCGCAGCATATCGCTATGGAATGGCAATATGGATATGACCGTAATAAACTACGGTGCACGCATACAGATGCTGAAGTTTGCCGCTCAAGACGTGGTGCTGGGCTTTGATACGCTGGAGCACTATGCCAAGGTAAAGCAGAACTTCGGTGCCGTTGTGGGGCGATACATTGGTCGCATAGTGGGTGGACGACTGCCTATGACCACGGGCAGCGGACGGTGTATGCGCACTGACACGTTGCAACTGCAGACGGGAGGCAACGGCGACTGCTCGCATGGGGGTACGCCCAGTTTCTCAGCACGCTACTGGACACTGCTGGAGCAGCAAGGCGACACGGCCTGCACGCTGCGATATGTGTCGCCAGACGGTGAAAATGGATTTCCCGGCGAACTGACGCTTGACGTCACCTACACGCTTCATCACGATGCCCTGCGCATAGACTACCGTGCCACTACCACGAAGCCCACGGTGCTCAATCCGTCAAACCACTCCTTCTTCAATCTCTCGGCAAACCTCGGTGGCGCTGTCACTGACGAGCTATTGTGGATTAACAGCGACAGCATCTGTCTTTACAACAACCGCAAGCAGGTGACGGGACGGATGGCGAGCGTTGAGGGTACACCGTTTGACTTCCGCCAACCCACACCCATCGGGCAGCGCATAGACGCAGATGACGAACAGCTGCGCGTGACAGGAGGCTATGACCACTGCTACAGCCTGCCTCCGCAGCGTAGTCTTGACGTGCCAGTGGCGCGCCTGACAGACCTCTCTACTGGCATAGCCATGGAGGTATTGACCACCGAACCAGCCATGCAGATATACACTGCCAACGCTCATAAGGGCAACATCGTAGGCAAGGGCGGCACGACCTACCCCAGACGCAATGCCATCTGCTTCGAGACCATGCACTTCCCTGACTCGCCCAACAATCCGCAGTGGCCCACCACGCGCCTTAATCCCGGCGAGGAGTTCCGTTCTACCACCATCTATCGCTTTACAGCCTACTAATAATAATGTAGGATATGAGTCGCCACCAAAACCTAAAGCGCAACTACGACTCTGCCAGGATGCTCTATCCGCTCGTCACGATAGTGCAGGTGGCTGACAGCATTGCGGCCGGGATAATGGAGCGCACGGGCGGCGAGACAGATGACTTGTAAGGAAAAAACATAACCTTAAATTTGCAAGAGTAAAATTATTTCCTTAACTTTGCAGTCAAGAGATGCTTCGATGCCATGGATATAGAATTTGAAAAGACATATCTTGAGGAACTCTATACAAAGGGTGTCTGCAGGGAAAAGAAATACAGATTTCAGCCACAGGTAGTCAGAGGGTATCAGAAAGCAATCAAGTATCTTATCTCTGCAAACAGGATTGAAGACCTGTATCCCATTAAGTCATTGAATTTCGAGGCTCTCGTGGGAGAAAAGAAGGGAATATTTTCCATCAGGGCAAATGCGCAATACAGGGTGGAATTCGTGATTTCACAAGGCGAAGTACCCGCTATTACCGTTTGTAATATATTAGAACTGACAAATCACTACAGATAAGCAACAATTACGGTCATGGATAAATCAATCACATCCTCACTCGTCATTCATCCGGGAGAGATGATAAGGGATGAAATAGATGCACGTGGTATTACGGTGGCGCAGCTTGCGGAAAAAATGGATGTGCCGCAACAGAAACTTGATGCCATGCTTGACGGAAAGTGTCCCGTCAGCGCAGACTATGCCATGATGCTTGAAGCTGCACTGGGTATCGATGCAGGAATATGGCTCAGGTTGCAGATTGACTATGATATGCAGGTGAGAAAGAAGGATAATTCATTCCTTGCGAAACTGGAAAAAATAAGGAAGATGGCGGCTGTGTTTTAACACTGCCACAACTCTTGCTCTGCAATAGCATAGCGATTGCGTCGTAATGGCAATGCAATCAGGCTGTAATCCGTATGCTTTTGCAAGGTAAAGGCATAAAGATTGCAAATGACTGTCAGCCAGACTATTGGAAAGGAAAAATATTACTAAATAACAAATACTATAATCATTATGTGGACAGAAGTTACAGACAAGATACGCTATATCGGCGTTGATGACACCGACATTGACCTTTTCGAGAGCCAGTACGTGGTGCCCGAAGGCATGAGTTACAATAGTTACATCATACTTGATGAGAAAATCGCCATCATGGATACCTGCGACGACCGCAAGGCCGCTGAATGGCAGCAGAATCTGAAGAAGGCTCTCGACGGTCGTACGCCCGATTACCTCGTGTGCCACCACATGGAGCCTGACCACTCCTCGCTCATAGCATGGGCCATGAAGGAGTATCAGGGACTGACGCTCGTATTGTCGGCGCAGGCGGTGAAGATGATACCAAACTTCTTCGATGGCGAGACCTTCGACGGACGGCTCCTTGTAGTAAAGGAAGGCGACACGCTCCAGCTGGGAAGCCACACACTGCAGTTCATCGGCGCACCTATGGTACACTGGCCTGAGGTGCTGATGAGCTACGAACAGACGGAGAAGGTACTCTTTTCTGCCGACGGATTCGGCAAGTTCGGCGCTCTCTGCAACGAGACCGACGACTGGGCTTGTGAGGCGCGCCGCTACTTCTTCAACATCTGTGGCAAGTATGGCGTACAGGTGCAGAACGTACTGAAGAAGGCCGCCACTATCGACATCCAGGCCATCTGTCCGCTCCACGGACCGGTATTGAAGGGCGAAGCCATGCAGACCGCTATCCGTCTCTACGACACATGGAGCAAATACGAGGCTGAAACAGAAGGTGTGCTCGTAGCATACGCCAGCATCCACGGTGGTACGGCAGCCGCTGCAGAGAAGATAGGCGAGATGCTCAGGGAGAAAGGATGCCCGAAGGTAGTAGTCAGCGACTTATCGCGTGAAGACCAAGCCGAGGTTATCGAAGATGCCTTCCGCTATCCTAAGATGGTGCTTTGCGCCGCATCATACGATGCAGGAGTATTCCCACCGATGCACGACCTGCTCTATCACCTGCAGATAAAGAACTACCAGAACCGTCGTGTGGCACTGCTTGAGAACGGTTCGTGGGCTCCTACAGCCGCCAAGACGATGAAGGCTCTCATAGAGCCGATGAAGAACGTAGAGGTGGTGGAGCCTGTTGTTACCATCAAGTCGCGCATGAAACCGAGTGACCTGCCACAGATGGAGCAGCTCTGCGATGCCATATTGAAGTAATAAAGCTGAAAAACTATATAGATGGGTTCTATTAACTAACCCACCTTATATATAATTAGGGTAGGGGATATACATTCCCTCCTTAATATAATATATGAGATGCGGCTCTTGTCAAATAACTGACAAGGGCCGCATCATTATTTTGCGACAGAAATAAACTGTATTGCTTTCGCTTGTCGCATTATGCGAGGGCTGTCGCATGCTTTAGGTGAGAAAACGATAGAAAAAGTTTCGTAGCGTCAGATTTTACTGTAATTTTGCTCTCAGAAATCAGAGATAAACACTCTGGAAATCAAAAACAATAGAATTATAAACAATTAAAACATAACGATTATGAAACTTACTGTTCTTTTCCTTATCGCTGCTCTTTTCCTCGCAGCATGTGAAACATTCGAAACATTAAAGAAGGCAACCGTAAAGTTTGTGCGTAACTACGACCGTGCCTTAGCCTCACACGTCAACACCGTAAGGTTTGATATACAGCGCGGTGGATGGAGATAATCCTGATTATCACTTCACTTTCTCGAAATGCTGGTAGTCCTTGCTTGACCGCCATGCTCCGCCCCAGGTGAAACCATGGCTGTGGAATTCCTTGTAGCACGCATCAGATGTGGTGATGATTGGTACTGGCGACTTCTTACGCACTGCCGCCGACGTACGGTTGTAGGCAAACGGACGTGCCGTAGCAGGGTCAACCTTCTGTCCGCGCACCCAAGGGTTGTAGAAAGGGTTTACGTCGATGGCAAGACCGCGACCGTGGTTTGACAGACGCGTGGTGCCAGGTACGCAGCGATAGTTGAAGCAACTCGTATTATTGGCACGCATCGAAGCATCGTCGTCGCCGCCATATTCATCCACGAGCACCATACGCTCTATCTTGTAATGCTGACGGTAGAGGGCGAGGAAGATACTGCGCAGGTCATCAGCAATCATCTTGTTGCATACGAGTTCGCCAATACGCGTCTTGCCGTCAGTACCCACGTGGAGCACATTGACGTAGCGCAGCGTCTCACGTGCCCACTCCTCCTTGCCAGCTGGTAGTGACTTGCCACGCATACGTGCTATCGTAGCATCATCGAGCGTGCTAACGGTGAAGTATTGTTCGATATTCTCAGATGCAGGCGTGGCGATGGTGTCGCCAGCACGCTGTGCCTTGGCTGCAAGGCTGACGTACAGCATCAGCAGCAGTGAAAGAATAGAAGAATTGAGGAATTTATGAATTGAGACATTCATAGTGTTTACTGATAATTTATTTCTTTTGTCAGTTGTTTTAAGTATAACACTATGGTGGTAATTTATAGACCCCACCTAAAGTCATAAGACTCATTTATTGTTCTGGCAACTTACCGCCACTGCCGCTCTCCGGATTGTTGTCAAGGGCCTGTTGGTTGGTGTTAAGCCAGTTACCCCAGCCCGTAAGTTTGTGGAAGTCGCATTTCTCATAACCCTCATTGTAGTTGTTGAGCG
>CAMNCV010000089.1 GCA_946534585.1 uncultured Prevotellaceae bacterium | reverse complement strand
ATCTTAATACCAAGTCGCTGTGAAGCTGATTCACGTCCGTTCTTAGAACTACCTACACCTTTCTTATGTGCCATTTCTTAGTCCTCCTTTGGTTTAAGCTACTACTGATTTAATTTTAACTTCTGTGAACTGGGCACGGAAGCCATTACGCTTACGCTCGTCCTTGCGACGCTTCATCTTGAAGACAATAACCTTGTCGCCCTTAACGAGTGGCTTTACCACTTCACATACTACCTTTGCGCCATCTACTGTAGGCGCTCCTACTGTCACAGCACCGTCGTTATCTACGAGCAGTACTTTGTCAAACTCAACAGACTGGCCTTCTTCTACACCATTGATATGGTGAACATAGAGTTTCTTACCCTCTTCAGCCTTGAACTGCTGACCCTGAATTTCTACAATTGCGTACATTTATTTATATTGTAAAATTGGGTTTCTCCGCCAGGCGTCCGGCCACTCGCCGGCTCTTTACCGAGCCCAAACGGAATAAATCGGGTGCAAAGGTACTGCTTTTTTCTGAATTATCAAACTTATACTTCTCTTATATAGCCTCAGTAGTCAAAACTTTATATTTATTTAACACATAAGTTACCCAAAAACAAAACTCTGTTAACAAGTCAAGAAAAACATTACCTAACATTAGGATTATTCTTTTTTTATTACTATCTTTGCGAAACAAAAATAACCGACAAACATTTTACCTGAAAGCACAACATTAACGACTTCACGACACTTATACAAAACTACGCATGCATAAAATACGTTTCATAATACCATATTTCGGAAAACTACGTTCTGATTTTTGTTTCTGGCTCAAATCTGCAGAACACAACGCATCTATTGATTTCCTTATATTTACTGACCAAGAGATATGCACAGCCAACAAAAACATTACAGTAATAAAATGCGAATTACCATTTATCGAAAAGATAGCAAAACAAAAAATATGGGAATGTTGCCGTATAAACCATCCATATAAACTATGCGATTACAAAACTGCATACGGAGAACTCTTTCAGGACTATCTACAAGGCTATGACTTTTGGGGACACTGTGACGTTGACCTGGTTTTCGGGAATATACGTAACTACATTACTGACGACATACTAGATAATCATGACCGCATTGGCGTAGAAGGATTCTTCACTTTATACAGAAACAATACAGAGATAAATCATCATTACTGGAATCTCGGTGAGGACTTTATAAAAAAAGCTTTCTTAGACGATGCTATTTACGGACTTGACGAATGGGGACCTGGAGGTAATGGTGGCGGTACAAGTAATTGGTGGATAACACACCGCAAAGAACGCCTGTGGATGGATATGATTTTCGACAGCATCGAACCATATACTTACGAATTCATCACAAAACGAGCTATAAATGATGAAACTACCAATGTAATATTCCGCTACAACAATGGTACGCTAATGCGATATGGGTTAAAAAACGGTAAAGTTACTGCAACAGAAACATTATTGGCTCATGTGCAAAAACGCACGATAACAACAGAAACATCAGAAACTGACAAATTCTGTATTATCCCGCCAGGTAGATACGTAGATTATAAAGAGGTAATTACTTCAAATTACCTGCGTACATTCACCTATAAGGCTCTGCTATACAAAATCAAGAACAAAATACGACGTATATTTAATCATATAACTCGCTAAGATGGACAAACTACTGACTATCGTCATTCCAACATACAATATGGAGGACTTGCTGGAGCACTGTCTAAACAGTCTTATTATTGCAAGCAATCTAATGGAACAGTTAGAAGTACTCGTCATTATTGACGGAGCAACAGATTGCAGTAGCGAAATTGCACACAAATACGAGACAATTCACCCACAGACGTTTCGAGTCATTGATAAGGAGAACGGCAATTACGGCTCGTGTATAAACCGCGGACTACAAGAGGCAAAAGGTAAATACATCAAAATACTCGATGCAGATGATTCGTTCGACAACGAAGCATTATCCACCTTTATCAAATCTATAAAAGACACTGACTATGACCTTATTTTAACCAACTACTGTTTAAAAAACTCCTACGGCCATACAACTGAAACGAAACACTTTGACATTCCTTTCAACACTCCACTCAGCTCACTGATGCTATCAGAACTCGGCGCACACATGGCCATGCATGCCGTAACATATAAAACTGATAATCTGCGTAGAATTAAATACCACCAAAGCGAAGGCATATCCTACACCGATCAAGAATGGATATTCACTCCTATGACAACGGTAAAGACATTTACTTATATCCCGATATGCCTTTACAACTACCTAATCGGGCGCGAAGGTCAAACTATGAACTTCAGCAACATGTCACGTAACATACATCACAATCTGACAGTTATGCGTACCCTAATCAAGACTTACACAGGAACGCCTAACGACTCCGATATTCACGAATACCTCAAGAACCGCATAGAGTGCCTCGCCGAGTACATCTACACTCTATACCTATATAATATGCCAAAGGTTGATGCAAGCCAACTTGCAGATTTCGACAAGGAACTAAGAGACACATGCCCCCCACTCCACCTCTATGCTGCAACAATAAGAGCAAGCCGCTTACCAATGGTAAAAATGTGGCGACTACTGGGTTACTACACCAACGACCACGGATTACACAATTTCTTTCGTTATCGTAAATACAACCCTTTCAAATAACAATAAAAAAGAAGTTCACAGTATATAGATTTACTGTGAACTTCTTTTTTAGCGTTTCGTATTTATAGCCAAACGACTAATTACTCGGCATACATAAATACCATATAGTATTATGCATTCTTAATGAAGTTTACAATCCATTCGCCAACTTCCTTCGTGCCATACTTTGCGCCACCCTCAACCTGAATTTCAGGAGTGCGAACATTCTGGTCAAGTGAAGCGTCAACAGCCTTACGGATAAGCGCTCCCTCCTCTTTGAGGTCGAAATACTCATAAAGCATGGCAACAGAGAGAATCTGAGCCAGAGGATTAGCGATATTCAGTCCCTTTCCCTGAGGCCAAGAACCATGGATAGGCTCAAATACCGGAGTAGAAGAACCTGTAGAAGCAGAAGGCAACAGTCCCATAGAACCAGTTATGCAAGAGCCCTCATCTGTAAGGATGTCGCCAAACGTATTTTCAGTTACCATAACATCGAAGAATGTAGGCTCCTGAATCATACGCATAGCAGCGTTGTCAACATACATAAAGTCTGTAGTTACGTCAGGATACTGCGGTGCCATTTCCTGAGCCACCTTACGCCACAAGCGTGATGAAGCAAGCACGTTGGCCTTATCAACCACCGTCAGATGCTTTTTACGCTGGCGAGCATACTGATAAGCAACCTTCAATATGCGCTCAACTTCTGGACGTGAGTAGTAGTTCGTGTCAAGTGCATCCTCTGTGCCGAGCTCCGCATTCATCTGTGGCTCCTGCTTCTTGCCGAAATACATACCGCCAGTTAGTTCACGTATGCAGATAAAATCAGCACCTTTTACGATTTCATCTTTCAATGGTGATTTGTGAACAAGACAATCAAATGTTGTCACAGGGCGAATGTTAGCAAACAATCCGAGCTTCTTACGCATAGCGAGTAAGCCTTGTTCTGGGCGCACCTTTGCAGAAGGATTATTGTCGAATTTCGGGTCTCCAACAGAAGCGAAGAGTACTGCATCAGCCTTTTCACATATCTGGAAAGTCTCCTCTGGGAATGGGTCGCCTACTTCGTCAATAGCATGAGCTCCGCAGAGAGCCTCTTTGTAACTTACCTCGTGACCGTACTTCTCTGCAACAGCAGACATGACAGCCACACCTTGCTCCATGATTTCTGGTCCGATTCCATCACCAGCCAGAACTGCAATATTCAGTTTCATAATTGTTGTGTATTATTTGGTAATTATTATTTGTAACTAAAACGATGTTATTATTAGACCGTGTGAAATAGATAAAACAAAAAGGAAACATCCTTTTTGGATGTCTCCTTTCAGCTTTTGGTTGTCGGGGTGACAGGACTCGAACCTGCGACAGCCTGGTCCCAAACCAGGAACGCTACCAACTGCGCTACACCCCGGATACAGATGAGCTGTTTCTCAAATGCGATGCAAAGGTACTCATTTTTTGCGACGCTGCAAAATGTATTGCAGAAAATCTACGCACAATACCACATCTTCTTGACATACATCATCTGTTATATACTTTCTTTTGTACTATTTTTTAAAGAAATCGAAACTTGCATCCCAGTCTTTCCATACAGGTTCACGGCCTAATTCCTTCAGTCGGCGATTTATTTCCTTCGCAGTGCGGTCATCACTCACGGTGAACTGCTCCAAGGCCTGAGGATAGGTATGATAGCCTCCTGGATTCACTTTCGACTCGGCTGACATAGTGGTAACGCCAAGCGTACACATATTATCACGTATGAACTGCGGTTCACGAGTTGAATAAGAGATATCCACATCATGGTCGAAAATACGCATGGCAAACGTAACTTGTGCCAATTCCTTATCTGTTACGAAGCAATTAGGCTGAAACCCTTCGTTCTGCGCTGGACGCATACGTGGAAAGTTAACAGAATATTTTGTTTTCCAATAATGCTTCTGCAAATAGCGCAGGTGGTAAGCCATCATCGTTACATCTGTGCGCCATTCTTTCTCCAGTCCGAGCAATGCTCCCATTCCTATGGAATGTACGCCTGCCTGTCCCATTCTGTCAAAACCGTTAAGGCGCCACTCGAACTTGCTCTTCATGCCAGCTGGATGATAAATCTTATAGTTTTCGCGGTGATACGTCTCCTGGAAACATATCACTCCATTCAGTCCATGCTTTGTCAATTCATAATATTCCTCAGCCTTCAGCGGCATCACCTCTATCTTGATATTAGAGAAATACTTCTTTGCTATATCTATTGCCTTTGCCAGATACGGTACCCCTGCCTTTGCAGGATTCTCACCTGTCACGAGCAATATATTCTCAAACGGCGCAAGTTTTTTTATTGCCTTATATTCATCCTCTATCTGTTCAGGCGTCAATATTGTGCGAGCCATAGGATTGCTACGGTGGAAACCGCAATACACGCATGAGTTAGAGCAAGAATTGGTAATATACAATGGTATAAACATCGACATCGTACGTCCGAAGCGTTCCTCTGTATATTTCCTTGACAAACGGGCCATTTGTTCGAGATAAGGCACTGCTGCTGGTGAAATCATTGCCATGAAATCATCTACATCGCAATGTTCCTTTGCCAAGGCACGTCTCACGTCCATTTCGGTCTTCTGAGCAATTCGCTCTGTGGTATCTTCCCAACTAATTTTAAGTAATTCGTCTGAAAACACTTTTTTATATTATGTTTATTATTAAACTGTTGTCCTTTACATCTCTCTCACCATGCTTTAAAACTTATAACAATATACTAAGGCATCTTGCCAATTCCCGCCAGCCTTCAACCATTCTGACAACAGTGCTATCTGTATGAAGCCTGTAGTTTTCAACATTGCTATAGATGCGGTATTGTCTGCCGGTACAGTGCAGTATATTTGGTGCATGCCAAGCGTTTCGCTGCAATATTGTTGCAATAGCAGGATAGCTTCCTTTGCATAGCCTTTCCCTTGCTCATCCTTCAATATTGCGACCCCCATTTCTGCCCTTCTGTGACGAGGTGAGAAATCAAACAAGTCAATCAACCCTATGGCTTTACCTTCAGCCCTTATCACGAAGCGCACCTGGTTGTCGGCGTAAATATCATGCTGCTGCGAGGATATGTAGTCACGAAGTGCATATCGACTGTATGGCACGTTGGTATTGCTGACCAGCCACTGCTGTTGGTCATTTTCGATAGTATATAAGACCTCAAGGTCTTCTGGTTCAAGGGCGGTAAGGATTACTTCCTTCATAGTTCTTTCGGAGTTCTTTCACCTCGCATAAACATCATCGCCAACAACATGATGACAGCGAGATAGAAAAATGAGACATCACCACTAAACATGTAGAAAATACAGTCAACATTGGCTATGTTACTAATTACGACGAGACGCATCAAGCACATCATGCCGTATTTCGTCAAACCTGACTTCTCATCTGGCTTAGTGTTGTCATACCTGTTGCTATTGATATATTTCAACGATGCTGGTACAAGGACAAGTGTCAGCACAATCATCAACATCTTCAGGTAATACATCATAACCTGAGAAATATCTATGAGCGGTGTTTCAATGACAAAATTCACTATAATGAAAGTCATTGCCAGAAACACTGTAAGTCCTATTGCCAAGGCATACCATACTATCTTCAGTTTCTTATTCATTGTTCATCTATTATTCTTGCATGGTTGGAAAGCATATTCCTTCAATTCTGTTATCGAAGGCTTGTCGCCACACACATTACAGTTATTGTCTTTGTCGAATCTGAATCGGCTCCACTGCATCGTAAGAGCATCAAACGACAGCATACTATTATATAAAGGTTCGCCAATACCTGCCAGATGTTTAATCACCTCTGTAGCCTGCACCGTGCCGAGCATTCCTGCTATGCTGCCGAGCACACCGACCATGGCACATGTCTCTACATCTTCCTGTGCAGGAGGTTCGGGAAACAAGCAACGGTAACACGCAGTGCCCGGCTTGTGTGTCATAACCTGACCGCTATATCTGTTAATGCCACCTATACAGAAAGGCTTATCAAGCATGACACAGGCATCATTAACAAGGTACTTAGCAGAGAAATTGTCTGACCCCTCAACTACGAAGTCGTAGTCACGAATTAAATCAAGAGCATTGTCTTCATTTAAGTAAAAGGCGTGTTTCTCTACCTTCACGTCTGGATTCAACTCGTTGATGCGACGCTCTGCCGAATCAACCTTTGGCTTGCCGATATCGCCAGTACTGTGTATAATCTGGCGCTGCAGATTTGTCAGTGACACATCGTCGCCATCAGCAATGCCAATCGTACCAATGCCTGCCGCAGCCAGATATAATGCTATCGGCGAACCCAACCCGCCCGCACCCACTATAAGCACGCGCGAGTTGAGCAGCCTACGCTGTCCTTGCTCTCCGAATCCGTCGAGAATCAAGTGGCGGTTATAACGCCTAAGTTGCTCTCTGCTAAAGTTTTCTGAGGTCATGAGTTAGTTTTGCTGCACAGAAATTAGGGCCACACATGGTGCAGTATTCGCCATCGGTGTGTCCTGCCTCTTCAAAATACTGCAATGAACGCTCTGGGTCAAGGCTCAAGTGGAACTGGTCACGCCAGCGGAAGTCAAAGCGTGCTTTCGACAGAGCATTGTCGCGTATCTGCGCCCCTGGATGCCCCTTGGCCAAGTCTGCGGCGTGAGCCGCAATCTTGTATGTCACCACACCTACGCGCACGTCCTCACGATTGGGCAGTGCAAGGTGTTCCTTCGGTGTGACGTAGCAGAGCATTGCAGTGCCGAGCCATGCTATCTGTGCGCCACCTATGGCACTTGTGATATGGTCATAGCCTGGAGCTATATCGGTAACTATTGGGCCAAGCGTATAGAATGGAGCCTCATGACAATGGTCGAGCTGTCGTTCCATATTCTCTCGAATCTTGTGCATGGGCACATGACCTGGCCCTTCAATAAACGCCTGTACATTCTTCTCCCACGCACGTATTACGAGCTCGCCCATAGTATCGAGCTCTGCAAACTGCGCTGCGTCGTTAGCATCGGCGGTGCAGCCCGGACGCAGACCGTCACCAAGTGAGAGGGCTACGTCATACTGCGCCACGATATCGCAGATTTCGTCAAAATGTTCGTAGAGAAACGATTCCCTGTCGTGAATAAGACACCACTTGCTCATTATCGAACCACCACGGCTCACAATGCCACACAATCGAGAGTCTGCCAGATGCACGTTCTGACGACGTATTCCTGCATGGATAGTAAAGTAGTCAACCCCCTGCTCACACTGTTCTATCAGTGTGTCCTTATATATCTCCCACGTCAGGTTCTCTACTCTACCGTCAACTTTCTCCAGTGCCTGATAGATAGGCACGGTGCCTACTGGCACGGGACAGTTTCGTATAATCCATTCGCGCGTCTCATGAATATTGGCGCCAGTAGAAAGGTCCATCAGTGTGTCGCCTCCCCATTTGCATGACCACACTGCCTTGTCAACCTCCTCGTCGATTGAGGAAGTGGTGGCAGAATTGCCTATGTTTGTATTTATCTTCACAAGGAAGTTACGACCGATAATCATCGGTTCGCTCTCGGGATGATTGATATTGGCAGGCAATACGGCTCGTCCGCGTGCTATTTCTTCACGCACGAACTCTGGAGTGATGTGGGTCTTTATGCCCAACTGTTCACAGTTCATATTCTCACGTATGGCTACATACTCCATTTCCGGTGTCACGATGCCAGCCTTGGCGTATGCCATCTGCGTTATAGCCTTACCCGAACGCGCACGACGTGGCAACTGTATGTGCTCAAAGCGCAGCGTGTCAAGCGAGTGATCGGCCAGCCTCTGACGGCCGTATTCACTTGTAACCTCTGTTAATTGTTCCGTATCACCGCGGTCAATAATCCATTGTTCCCTCATTCGGGGTAAACCTTTTTTCAAATCCACCTCTATGTTCGGATCAGAAAAAGGGCCGCTCGTGTCGTATATATATATAGGCTCATTTGGTTCCGTGTGCGGAACGCCATTCTTGTCTTTTGTCACCGTGGGTGTCAGGTTTACCTTTGTCATACCCACCCTAACGTAAGGGAACATCTTGCCCTGCATGTAGGCTTTCTCCCTTTTTGCGTATGCTTTGTTGTCTTGTGGCACGATTTAATGTTGTTTGCTGATTTATATTCCTATGGTCGTCAAAGCGACCTGTTTGTGTGTCTTCGGCTTGCTGTTGTAATCGCTATCATATTACCATGTAATCAGGTAGCTTTTACAGTGTAATCGCTATCTCATTACAGGGTAATCAGATAGCTTTTGCATCCCAGAGCATTATTCGTTGAGAAAAGCCGTCAGCGGACTTGAAGCCTCAGCCGATTCGCTTATTGCACCAAGTCCTGCTTCATAGGCACGACGTCCGCTTATGACTGCCTCCTTAAATGCTATGGCCATCTGCACTGGGTCGCCAGCCACGGCAATGGCGGTGTTTACCAAACAGCAGTCAGCTCCCATCTCCATTGCCTCAGCGGCATGGCTTGGCGCACCGATACCGGCATCAACCACTACGGGCACCGTGGCTTGGTCAATGATTATCTGCAGGAAGTCTTTCATGCGCAAACCCTTATTAGTGCCTATTGGTGCTGCGAGTGGCATTACCGTAGCGGCACCAGCCTCTTCAAGATGCTTGCAGAGCGTAGGGTCAGCCTGACAATAAGGCAGAACGACGAAACCCAGCTTCACCAACTGTTCCGTAGCCTTCAGCGTTTCAACGGAGTCAGGCAACAGGTAGCGTGGGTCAGGGTGTATCTCCAGTTTCAACCAATTAGTACCGAAAGCCTCACGTGCCATCTGAGCAGCAAACACCGCCTCCTCCGCATTGCGCACGCCACTGGTATTTGGCAATAACTGTATGTTTTGGTTTTGCGTTATGTGTGTGAGCAAATCATCGTGCTCATCATCCAGTTCCACACGCTTCATGGCCACGGTGACCATTTCCGATTCACTTGCTTTGATGGCCTCAGCCATTAAAGCGTTATTGTTGAATTTTCCCGTACCGAGAAACAGTCGCGAGTTAAACTCGCGTCCTGCAATTACAAGTTTGTTCATTTATCTTTTGCTTTCTATCTTAATTAGTCTCTTCATTTCCTCTGCAGGGTTTTCTGCATTCAGCACTGCACCGCTCACGGCTATACCACTCATGCCCGTCTGCATAATCTGCGGTATATCTGAGGCTGTTATTCCGCCTATGGCAACAACGGGTATTTCCAAGCCTCGTCGCTTCATCTCTGCAATGATATTGCTATAGCCCTGCAGTCCAAGCACAGGCGAAAGGTTGCTTTTCGTCGTGGTATAGCGAAATGGGCCACAGCCTATATAGTTTGCACCGCTGCGGTAGTGCATCTCTACATCATCAATGGTATTCGCAGTACCACCTATTATATAATCACTGCCCAGTATTCGGCGCGCCTCACTGATTGGCATATCATTCCTACCCAGATGCACACCGTCGGCATGTAGCTCGCGCACAAGCGCTACATTATCGTCAATGATAAACGTTGCCCCTCTCTCCCTACACATCTGCTGTGACTTCACTGCCACGGCACGCAGTTCGTCTGTCGTGGCACCCTTCATGCGCAACTGCACCCACTTGCAACCGCCTTCAAGTGCCAGGGCGATAGAATCGAGGTAGTCATACCTCTCATTATGGTGACTTATGAACTGTATCATCCGCCGCAAGCCGCCTTAATAATGAGTATGTTTGCACCCTCACTGAGTTTTGTTTCAGCCCATGCCGTGCGCTGTATCATATTCTGTTGCACTGCCATTGCCACTCCTTTCTCAGGCAAACCAAGTTCCGCTGCCAGTTCCGCAAGCGTAGCAGACTTCGTCTCTGTCTCCTTATTATTTATATATATATTCATAATCACTATTTCATCTACATTATTTCCTACATACTGTCATCAATTCTGTATTATATTGCCATCGTATTATAATAACGAAAAAGAGCAACAACCAGACAATACAGCCTTGATTATCACTCAGAGTCAATATCAACATTCAAACAAAATCACATCCAATCCCTGCGTCAGCATTACCTGCATCAGGTTATATGGGTATAATCTCAGCATCATCAGTAAACACAGAATCAGCACCCCGAGTGTAGATTTACGGAAACAAAGTTACTCATAAAATATGAAATATGCAAATTTTTACCATTTTATCAATATTTTCTTGCAAAAAATTTTGTCAGTTCAAAAAAAAGTATTACCTTTGCACTCGCTTAACAAAAACACTAACTATGGTGCCCGTAGTTCAGTTGGTTAGAGCGTCAGATTGTGGTTCTGAATGTCGTGGGTTCGAGTCCCACCGGGCACCCTACACTAAACCCCTTGCAAACTGAGTTTGCAAGGGGTTCTTGGTTTTAAAGGATGTTTTTTTGTAGTTACCTACCGCCTTCCACGCTTCGGTAGGCTTGGTATCCATCTCTTGCTTCGTATTAAATTACTTGCCAAAGACACGTAACATGTTAAAAACTTTTAAGTATTTGCGTATGTCTGAGATTTTTAGTAACTTTGCACCTCATAAGCGAAAACGACGACGAATATAAAAACAAAAACGAAAATACAAAACAAGAAATGAACATTACATTCGACAACACCGAAAAAGTCAGCGGCGTGTTGACCGTTGTGATTGAGGAGGCAGACTATCAGGATAACGTCCGCAAAGCCCTCAATGATTACCGCAAGAGAGCAAACATTCCTGGTTTCCGTCCTGGCCAAGCTCCAATTGCTATGATTAAGCGTCAGTTGGGTCCACAGGTAAAGGTTGATGCCATCAACAAACTCGTTGGCGAGAAGATTTATGACTACATCAGCGAGAACAAGATAAATATGCTCGGTCAGCCTATGCCTCACCTTGGCGAGGAGCCTATCGACCTCGATGCACCAGCACCTTACACTATGAAGTTTGACATCGCTGTAGCGCCAGATATGGATATAAAGTTGACTAAGCGCAACAAGATTGCTTACTACAACATCACCGTTAGCGACAAGATGGTAGAACAGCAGATTGATGCATACGCTTCACGCGGTGGTTCTTACGAGAAGGTAGATGCCTACGAGGATAACGACATGTTGAAGGGCGACCTACGTGAGCTTAATGCTGACGGCAGCACAAAGGAAGACGGCATAACAGTATCTGATGCCGTACTGATGCCTGCCTACATCAAGGAGGACGAGCAGAAGGCTCTGTTTCAGGGTTGCAAGACTGGCGACATTATAACCTTCAATCCAAAGAAGGCTTACCCTGAATCTCTGGTAGAGATTTCTTCTCTGCTGAAAATTTCTAAGGAGGAAGCAGAGAATGTAAATGCAGATTTCTCTTTCCAGATTACAGAGATCACCCGATACAAGAAACATGCAGTTGACCAGGAACTCTTCGACCAAGTATATGGCGAAGGCGAGGTAAAAGACGAGAAGCAATTCCGCGAGAAGATTGCCGAGAATCTGAAGCAACAGCTTGATTCTAATTCAGAATACCGTTTCCTCACTGACGTTCGCGCATACGTTGAGAAAAAACTCGGCGATGTCAAGTACGACGACGAGTTGATGAAGCGTATCATGCTTGCCAACAACAAGGATAAAGACCAGAAGTATGTTGACGATAACTACGAAGCAAGCGTCAAGGAACTGACATGGCATCTTGCAAAGAATCATCTGCTTGAGCAGTGCGAAATCAAGATTGAGGATGCCGATGTTAAGGAGATTGCCAAGGACATGACCCGCATGCAGTTTATGCAGTATGGCATGAACAATGTACCAGAGGAGTACATCGACCAATATGCAGAGGAGATGCTGAAGAAACCAGAGCAGGTTGATAATTTTGTTAATCAGGCTGCTGACCGCAAGCTCATGAAGGCTCTGAAAGACGTAGTAGCCCTTGACGAGAAGGAAATTTCATTCGAGGATTTCCAGAAGTTGGAGGCATAAACGCCAAAGAAATACAAAAATAAGAAATACCGTTAGACTGTCCTTTTCAGTCTAACGGTATTTCCTATCTATTACACCCTATAATCACTACATTTACTCAATCATCAAAAGTTTACTTATACCTCTCCCCCCATAAGCGGAGCATCTGTTGGTACTGTTTCTCCTCCATAGGCGTGTGCTGAGCGTGCCACAAGCGAGTATCTGTAATCTCATCAGGAAGATATTGTTGCAGGGTAAAGTTTCCTGGATAGTCATGAGGATACTTATAACCATCACTGTAGCCTATTTCCTTCATCAATGATGTAGGAGCATTGCGCAGGTGCAAGGGCACAGGCAGGTTTCCTGTCTGCTTAACGAGTTGAAGAGCCGAGTTAATACCATTGTAAGCAGAATTGCTCTTGGGCGAGGTTGCAAGATATACGCATGCCTCTGCCAGAGCTATGCGTGCCTCCGGCCATCCTATCTTCATCACCGTATCGAACGCAGCATTAGCCAGCAACAGAGCATTCGGATTGGCAAGACCTATGTCTTCTGACGCACTGATTACCAAGCGACGGGCTATAAACTGTGGGTCTTCGCCACCTTCTATCATGCGAGCCATCCAATAAAGGGCAGCATCAGGATCACTACCACGAATGCTCTTAATGAAGGCTGAGATTATATCGTAGTGCATCTCTCCCTGCTTGTCGTATGCCAAGGGGTTCTGCTGCAAACGATTCTCTACCAGAGCATCAGTGATTTCAATAGTCTGCGATGATTCTGACTCTACCACAAGTTGCAGGATATTTAGCAATTTGCGAGCATCGCCACCACTGAAGCGCATCAAGGCAGCCGTTTCCGTCAGGCGAATATCAAGTTTCTGCAATTCCACATCAGTAGTAATTGCACGCTGGAGCAAAGCTTCAAGGTCTGCCTTTTCAAGCGATTTGAGTATATACAACTGACAACGAGACAGTAACGGACGTATCACCTCGAACGAAGGATTCTCAGTCGTTGCACCTATCAGCGTAACAATGCCACGCTCCACGGCTCCAAGCAGAGAGTCTTGTTGCGACTTTGAGAAGCGATGTATCTCGTCAATGAATAGTATTGGCGAGGCAGTGGAGAAAAATCTACTATTCTTTGCCTTTTCTATCACCTCGCGAACGTCCTTCACACCGCTCGTCACTGCTGACAGCGTATAGAAGGGTGTCTCAAGTCTATTGGCTATTATCTGCGCCAACGTGGTCTTTCCCACACCTGGAGGTCCCCATAATATGAATGACGAGATATGTCCTGACTCTATCATATTACGCAGTACAGCCCCCTTCCCAACAAGATGTTGTTGTCCTATGTATTCATCAAGCGTCCGCGGACGTAGGCGCTCTGCTAATGGTTGCAAGCTAATATAACGTTAAAGAATTAAATGACTGTAAAATTTAAATTTTTAATAATGGAAGACTATATTAAAGATTATACTCCTACGGACACTCAATAGTAAGTCCGTCGTATGCAAATTCCACCCCTTGAGGTAAACGGCTGTTGGCTATGTCATGCGTTCCTATGTCGTGAGTGAGATGCGTAAGGTAAGTACGCTTCGCCCCTACCCTATGTGCAAATCTCACAGCATCGTCAACTAACTGATGACTATGGTGTTCTTTTTCAAAGCGCAAGGCATTGACTACGAGCACCTCAACCCCATAAAGCAAGGCTGTATTTTCTTCATCCATTGACTTCATATCGGTAATGTAGGCCAAACGCCCAAGCCTGAAACCCAGTATTGGCAGTGCTCCATGCATTACCCTCACTGGCAAGACCTCCAACCTTTCCTTAATAGCAGGCACTGTCACCGAGTGCCAACTTTTATGTATATGTCCTTCAAGCGTAGCACCACTCGGTGGAAGTTTAACTGTTATCTCGTGCGGACGCATGATATGAAAAGGCCTTCCGCTCTCTATCTTATGCAGATGCAGATGAGGCACGCCTGGGTATAGTTCCTTTTTGAAACAATAAGGCATCGTCTGATGCAGACCATCAATTACGTCTTGCTGCGCATAGACATCAACATCGCCAAACCAAGCGAACGGTCTGAGGTCGTCTGCACCTCCTACATGGTCATAATGTATATGCGTAATCAGTACGGCATCAAACTTACTGAATGGCTGTCGAAGTATCTGCTGACGGAAGTCCGGCCCTGGATCTATCAATATGCGCAGGCCTTCGTCGCTCTCCACTATAGCAGAAGCACGCAGACGTTTATCGTGCGGATTCGTACTTTGACAAACCTCGCAGGAGCATCCAATAGCTGGAACTCCTATTGAAGTACCAGTACCAAGAAATGTCAGTCTCATACTATATTTACCTCTGGGGTTATCGTTATACCAAACCGCTCACTGACATCGCTACGAATACGATTGCACAAGCGTACTATATCTTCGCCCTTAGCTCCACCTTTATTCACTAATACAAGTGCTTGTTTGTCATGCACTCCAGCCATTCCGAGCGTCTTACCTTTCCATCCGCACTGCTCTATCAGCCAACCTGCTGGTATTTTCTCTTCCTTTTCACTGATATTGTAGTGTGGCATATCAGGATATTGCGCCAGCAACTGCTCAAATTTTTCTTTCGTAACTACGGGATTGACGAAGAAAGAGCCTGCGTTGCCTTCTACCTTCGGGTCTGGCAGTTTTGCATTACGAACGCTGATGATAGCACTGCGCACATCATGAGCTGTGGGAGTTTTTATACCTTTCTCCTCCAAGACACGGCGTATATTGCCGTAATCTACCTTTGGGGTGAAATGACTGTCAAGTTTGTATATCACATGAGTGATGACATATTTCCCCTTCCACTCTCCCTTAAAGCGACTGCTGCGATAACCATATTCACATATAGCAGGTGAAATCTTCACTTGTTCGCCTGTTGCTATCTCCACAGCCTCTATGGAATAAAGTACATCCTGCACCTCAACGCCGTATGCTCCGATATTCTGCACAACTGAAGCGCCAACGTCTCCTGGGATTACAGAAAGATTTTCTATGCCATACAATCCATTGTTTACGGCATATTCAACAACATCATCCCACGTCTCACCAGCTCCACAACGCAGCAACTCGCCTGACTGCTCTATGCCTTTTATAACAGGATGAAGCACGTTGCCATCAAAATCCTTCGTCAGCAGCAGATTGCTTCCTCCTCCAATTATAAGAAGCGGTTCCTTGCGCAGTATAGGAATAATGGCCTGCAACTCCTCTACGGTCGCAGGCTCATATATCTTACGGCATGACTGATCAATGCCAAAAGTATTATAATTCAACAGACTTTGCATCCTCTATTAAGTGTTTACCTTCTTCAATATCCAACTCTTGCCTTTCCGCGTGAACACCATATCCATTTGCAAACCATTGGCTATGCCGCGTACATACAGCAGACGCGTGTTAGAAACTGGATAGGGACTACTGCCATATATAATATTATATAATGTACCCGAAGGCATCCATGGCACGAACATAGACCATTGTTCGGGCATTATCTCGCCTGTCATCGTTGAGAAGTCATCATCAGGGTCAGGTCCAGTAAAAGCGATACTTTCTGCCAAAGAGTGTTGTTGGAACGCGCTGTCGGTAGCAAATCTCTGATAGAAGCGTATAAAGCCTGCGTCCTCATGCTTACCGAGCGACATATAAGTAAGGCTGTCCATACGCCACAAACCACGCTTACGAGCAAAATGCCAACGAGTAACCATATTCTTTCCTGCGACGATTTTCTCCACGGTTACCTCATTCACAGTTGTATCCTTCACCATATTCATCTGCGATGCCCTATGGAATATCAATGTATAATACCCCTGCTGCATGAAGAAATGCTCGCGCTTCCATGCTTTCTCTTCTATCTTGCTTAATTTACCCCATGAATTTACAGGCAAAGGAAACACCGTACGCTCCTTCTGCACTTTACGACTTGCAGCGTAGTTGAAGAAGAAATCATCAAACAATTCATCGGCAGCTGCCGGCATAATCTCCTCCTCTATAATCTGTGAAAGGGTGTCATTAGCCGTAGTATCCTCCAATAACGTGTCGGCAGCGATGGAATCAGCCACATCTGCCCCTTTGTTCGTACAACCAGTAGAGAAGAACATGGTCACGACAATCACTCCTACAAAAAGGAAAACAATCTTTTTCATTTTCTTGATAATAACTTATCATTCACTGCGAGGCTATGCTGTTCCTCGCTATCTAAATACTTTTCTTTTGCAAAGGTAATAATATCTTTTTGAAACCGCAACAGTTTGTCCTCTTTTTTTATTTTGCCTTGCATTTATTGCTGACACAATAGCAGATTGCAACCCGATTGCAGGGAATAATACGTAACTTTGCAAAAAATTAAAATAAATACGTAATTGTTATGCAACAAGTTCTTGATTTGGTGAACGAAATGTCACCGTTTTTGCTTTTAGGTTTTCTTTTTGCTGGAATACTCCATGTGTTTGTTCCGGGAGTAGTATATAGCCGCTACCTTGCAGGTCACGATTTCCGTTCTGTGTTCTATGCGGCCCTGTTCGGAGTTCCTCTGCCTCTTTGCTCGTGTGGAGTAATCCCTACGGCAATGGGATTGCGCAAGGAAGGAGCATCGAAGGGAGCCACTGTGGCTTTTCTGATAGCCACGCCCGAAACGGGAGTTGACTCCATTGCCGCCACGTATTCACTCATGGGACTACCCTTCGCCATTGTGCGTCCGATAACGGCATTCTTTACCTCGCTTATGGCCGGACAGTTAATCAATACGTTCACTAAGTCTGAAAATGCGGATGCAAGCGATAAGCAGGTTGAAGACAATAGCGAGCATGAGCACTGTCATTGCCATGATAAACCGCAGGCCAACGCTTCGTTTTCCGAGAAGATAAAGGCCGTATTCCAATATGCTTTCGTAGAAATGATGCAAGACATAGGCAAGTGGCTCGTTGTAGGCTTAGTAATTGCAGGCCTTATCACGGTGTTTGTGCCAGACTCTTTCTTTGAAATTTTCAAAGGCAACACGCTGCTTAGCATGCTACTTGTATTATGCATAGCCATACCTATGTATATATGCGCAACTGGCAGTATTCCTATTGCCGTAGCACTAATGATGAAGGGGTTAACACCTGGTGCAGCACTTGTGCTTCTGATGGCAGGTCCAGCCTGCAACATGGCAAGTCTGCTCGTGATAAATAAGAAACTGGGAAAACGCACTCTGCTGTTGTATCTTGCTTCGATTATCACGGGAGCAGTGGTCGCAGGTTTCATTATCGACAGTTTGCCTCAGGAGTGGTTTATGCCAACACTGATGAAGGCTGCTGAATGTTGCCACGATGACAGCACACAGTGGTTTAACATTGGATGTTCGATACTGCTTGCATTGCTTTTGCTTAATGCTCTTTGGCAGCATTACAGTAATAAGGGTAGTCACTGTCACTGCCACGAGAACCAAGAAACTCATACCTGCTGTTGCCATGAGCACAAAGAGTCAAAGCACGAAAACGAAAATCATGAGCACCATTGCTGTTGCCATGACTGACGTTTCCTTCAATACACGCGGATATCGGTAATAACCTGTCCGCCAACCTTGTTATTAAGCTCTTCTACAAATCGAGTACGCTGCATCTGCACCTCTGCACGGACTGCCGGACTGCTTATCTTCACCCACAAGGTCTGATTGCGTATTGACTTCTCTTCTGTATATCGTGCCACGACAGAGCCAACCACCTCGTCCCAGGCATTAACGAGCCGATGTTGTTTAAGTGGCATTTCCAGTCCGTTAGCACGAAGAAATCCATTTAATATATCTGACATTGCACGTGGATGTTGTCTAAACATAGAGGATTTGAAATATAGAAGAGTTAAAGAATTGAAGGAACGAAGCGAATTTATTCTGTTGGATGGAGCACCCACACACCAAGCTGTGTCGGGTGCTTCTTCATATATTGCTGAAGCGTCATGGGTTCAAGCACCACTTTGCCCCTGACTTGTGATGCATTAAGCAGATGTAATTTCCCATCCTTTTCCCATGAGGCTATTCCTATGTGCGTAGTGTCAAGACCTTTCTTTTTTGTGGCTATAGCAAGTATGTCACCATCCTTTATATATAAGCCGAGGTATTTCTTTGACAATCCTGTCTGTGCCGCAGGCACATAATACATTGTTTTTCCCTTTGAATTTTTCTCCTTTGCCGCTATTGTTGCAATGTCTTCAGTATTTCCTTTCAGCATAGGATATGCCGAGGAGTGCGTACTCATATAATCTATATTTATGATCTGCTTACGTATATATGATGGTAATGACTTGCCCGATGCCACACGTTTTGCCATCGCGTCATCCATAGGTGTCGTTATAAGCCCCTTTTTCTTGTTCTGCTCAACCCACCACAGGAAATAATGGTTGCGACTGGTATAGCCCTCCGCCTTACCATTGGCATAGCGTATCGTTTCCAGATTACGCAGGTAGTCTGTCCATGCCACCGAACCTTGTCGGGTGGTCAGAGTGAGAGCAAATACCGTTTCCACAAACGTGGTACAGTCGAGCTGACGCAAGTTTACGACAAGTTGTTCTTTCTTATTAACCTCAAGCGTGCTCGCTACGTAAGGCACTCCTTGCAGTTTCTTGCCATAATACAACATCAGATTTAGTTGCTTATTCTTTGCATATTCCTTTCCGCCATTTGCAAGCATGGTAACGACTTTAACGCTGTCTGCCTTCGTATAAGTGACACCCGTTGCCGCCATCATGCAGGCATTTACCATCAAACATAATAATAAAAAGTATTTTTTCATTCAGCACTCTTATTTTGGTTTACAATGACAAAGTTACAAACTTTTTCTCAATTATAGTGTCGAAATCACAAGTTTTTACATCAAAACACCTCATAATTGAAAAAGATTTCGTAATTTTGCACTATAATAGGTAATATAAAACGAAACAAACAAAGTGCCGATATTATTACGACCGATATTCACCCGACTGTTCGTTTTTCTTTATATTCTGGGGATTACGAGCAGCATTATTACTGTGCCCAACTGGAAGGGGGCACACATGTATTCCAATGCACCCTACGAACTGTTCATCGACGTGTATTTGCTCAGCGCCCTTGTGCTCTTGATACCAAGACGCTTACATAGGTTTCCGCTACGGCAAACGCTGAAAGTTGTGTTGTATCTGTTTATTTATCCACTGTATGTCATCGATACTTTCTGCTTCGTCAAGTTCGGCAGCACAATCAATCCCTCAATGCTTCTGCTGCTCGGCGAGACAAACAGCAACGAAGCAGGTGAGTTTCTTGCAAGCTATATCAATTCCGACATAATCTTCTCTGAGGTTGGTATCATTGCACTTATTCCGCTTGTTCATCTTGCAGTATGGCTGTTGCGTCGCAAACTCAGATACTCTCCTACATTACTCCTACAACGATGGGGGACAGTTGCCTGTAACATCGCGATAGCAGGCTTAATCGTATGGTTTGCCTATGAAGCTTGGGAGAACAAGCAACTGTATATGAAAACTATGGCTTGCGAGACCATTGGCGAGGTAGAGCATGCGCTTGCTATAAAGCCTCACACTGAAATGTATCAGCCACCCATGCGACTGGCTTTCTCCATACGCAGCAACCGGCTTATCAGTAAGCAACTCGACCGCATCAAAGCCACTACGGAGCACGTGCAGGTTGACTCTTGCGAGTTCAAGAGTCCGAACATCATCCTTATCATAGGCGAGAGTTTCAACAAGCGCCATGCTCAGCTCTATGGATACGAGAAGAAGAATATGCCTAATCAGGTACGTATGCGTAAGCAGGGATTCCTTATTCCCATGCAGGATGTTGTAACGCCATGGAACCTGACAAGTTTCGTGTTTAAGCACCTGATGACCACTTACTGCGTGGGCGATTCGCTTGACTGGTGCGACTATCCGCTGTTCTGCCAGATTTTCCGTGAGGCAGGATACGATGTTACGTTCCTGACAAACCAATTCCTTCCGCAGGCAAAGGAGGCTGTATATGACTTCAGCGGTGGTTTCTTCCTCAACGATTCCTTGCTTTCGCGCGTACAATTTGACCATCGCAATGAGAAGCTCCACGTATTTGACGAAGGCCTTTTGAAAGACCACCGCGAACTGGCTATTGCACGCGAGAAATCAAAATCATCTGCTGCCCACCACGATCGTGGTCGCCTGACGATATTCCATCTTATGGGACAGCACGTCGCATACCGCATACGCTGCCCAAATTCCAAAAAGAAATGGGGAGCCAATGACTACCCCGATGATATGGATATGCCACAGAAACGCCGCAAGGTGATGGCTGACTATGATAATGCCGTATGGTATAACGATTCGGTTGTCAACCAGATAGTGCGCCGTTTCCGCAACGAAGAGGCTATAATCATTTATCTGTCTGACCACGGCGAGGAGGTGTTTGGTCCTGGAGCAAGGCATTTCTTCGGTCGAATGCACGATGCCAACATCGACAAACGCTTGGCTGACGAGGAGTTTCGCATACCAATGTGGATTTATTGCACACAGAAATACGTACGCCGTCACCGCGATATATACCGCGCTGCAAAAGCCGCAAGAAACAAGAAATACATGACCGACGCACTGTCGCACATGCTTTTGGGACTGGCTGGCATACACTGTCCGTACTATAAGGCTGAATACGACTTACTCTCGCCGCAATACAATGAGAACCGTCCGCGCCTGCTTAAGCATCGAGTGGATTATGACAAGCTCAAAAGTACATTGGATAACGACGAAAATAGTAGAAGATAGAAGAAAGGATTAAGAGAATGACGCTACTCAATAGAACAGAATGTTCCGCACTGCGTGGGCTTGCCATCATCGGCATCTTCATGCACAACTTCATCCACTGGCTCGGGCCTATGGTGAAGGAGAACGAATATCAGTTTCACCAAAGCAACGTGGACTGGCTGATGCAGATACTGGCCCACCCCGACGAGAACCTGCTGTGGCAGCTGTTTTCATTCTTCGGACATTACGGCGTGCCGGTATTCGTGTTCCTAAGCGGCTATGGACTGGTGCTGAAATATGAAAAAGACACCACCCCATCCCATTCCGACAGCGTGCCGATATTAGGTTTCCTCGCCAAGCACTTCATGAAGCTGTTTCCGATGATGGTATTGGGATTTGCCTGCTTTGCCATGATAGACAGGATAACGCCGGGACGGCATCACTGGGCTTGGACCGACATTATAGCACAGCTCACGATGACAATCAACGTGCTGCCAAGTCCCGACCGCATCATTTGGCCGGGCCCATATTGGTTCTTCGGACTGATAATGCAGCTATACCTTATATATATATTGGTACTGCACCGCTGGCGGCACTGGGGCGTAATGGCGGCACTCATAGCATTGTGCTGGGGACTGCAGGCACTGTGCGCCGACAGTCCTGAGGGAGACACGCTGAACCGTCTGCGCTACAACTGCGTGGGCAACGTATTGCCGCTGTGCTTGGGAGTAATGCTGGCACGTTTCAAGGGTGATGCAACGAAAATAAGCCGATGGGTGATGCCTGCGCTCTTAGTGGGCAGCGTGGCACTGATAATGGTGCTCTCCATGTCATTCCACGGATGGTTGTGGGTGCCGGTATTCATCATTACGGCCAACGTGGCTTTCGTTAAACTGCTGCCCGACCTATGCATCAAGCCGCTCGACTGGGTGGGGGCACTGTCAGCAGCCATCTTCGTTTGCCACCCTATAACGCGAAAGATTTTCATCCCAATCAGCCAAAGCGGGCAAATGATTGACGGACTGATACTCTACGTTGTCTCTACCATTGTGGTTGCCTTGCTCTTCCGCATGGTAATAGGCAGATTAAGGAATTAAGGATTAAATTATAATGAATTAGGATAATAGACTATGAATAGTGAACTGATACGCCTCATGCGTCCGTCACACTGGGTAAAGAACCTCTTTGTATTCCTGCCTGTGTTCTTCGGTCATCAGATGACCAACCCCGATGCACTGCTCGCTGCAGCAATAGCATGTGCTGCTTTCTGCCTCGCAGCCTCTGCTGTATATTGCCTTAACGACATAATTGATGTGGAGGCTGACCGACGTCACCCCGTGAAACGCAAGCGTCCGATTGCAAGTGGTAGCGTGAGTGTAGTCTCTGCCTACATCGTCATGACAGCACTGGCTATGGCATCAATCGCCATCCCCCTGTTGCTTGATGCCCCGGTCTGCTACACTACCATGGCGGTGATTGCTGCATATCTTGTAATGGATATGGCTTACTGCCTCCGACTGAAGCAATATGCCATCATCGACATCTGCTTACTGTCGCTCGGTTTCGTATTGCGCATACTCGCAGGCGGCACCGCCACGGGCATCGTCATAAGCCACTGGCTGGTTATGATGACTTTCCTGCTGACGCTTTTCCTTGGTATTGCCAAGCGCAGAGACGACGTGCTGCGTATGAACGCCACTGGCATACCAACGCGACAGAATACTACAAGGTATAACTTGACTTTCGTAAACAATGCTCTCAATATCACGGGAGCCGTGATGCTGGTATGCTACATCATGTACACCGTTTCGGCTGAAGTAATTGAGAATTTCGGAAATCCATACCTATATCTCACCACGATTTTCGTAATTCTCGGTCTGTTGCGCTACATACAGCTCGCGGTAGTTGACGAGCGCACTGGCGACCCTACTAAGGTTCTACTCCATGACCGCTTCACGCAGTTTGTAATCGTTGGCTGGGGACTGACTTTCCTGTTGCTAATCTACGTACTGTAAACTACAGTCTCTCACCACAATGCTTGCAGTAGTTGGCATTGAGGTCTGTTTTCTGATTGCAACGTGGGCAACAACCGTTCTTCCCTTTCTTCTTCGTCTCATCAATCATCGTGGCCGACACGATGCCCGTAGGGACGGCTATGATGGTATAACCCAGTATCATCACTATGCCCGACAGAAACTGTCCTACGGCAGTGGTCGGTGTTATGTCGCCATAGCCCACGGTAGTAAGTGTCACTATTGCCCAGTAGATGCTCGTAGGAATGTTTTTAAACTGCGTGCCGGGCTGATGGCACTCCACAATATACATTACCGTGCCGATGATACATACCAACACCACGACAAAGAGGAAATAGACCAATATCTTAGTCATGCTCCTGCGTATGCTCTCAAGCAGCAGTATGCCTTCGTTGATAAACGTAAACAACTTCAATACGCGAAAAATGCGTATCAGTCGGAACGTACGCATGACGGAGAAGTAGCGCAGCGGAGGAAAGAACACGCTGAGCACCTGCGGAAACGTGGCAAGAAAATCAATGATGCCAAAGAAACTCAGCACATAATCACGTTTCACCGGCGAACAATATACGCGCAACACATACTCCACGGCGAAGACGAAGCTCAGCAGGTATTCCAGCACTATGATGGCAAACTTTATCAATCCCTTCGTGGTCAGCTCAAGCGAGAGCAACGCATGATAGGAGAAATCGCTAACCTTCACAACGCTCTCCATGGCGGCACTGAAAGCACATAGCACTATCGATACCATGATGATGATGTCAGCCGTGCGCGACCAGCGGTCTTCATCAGTAAACAGTATGCGATACAAGCGTTCTTTGTCGCGCAGCAATATAGGCAGGCGTCTTATGTAGTGTATTGTCCTCATTTATTAAAACCAGAAGTATTAGGATAATTCGTTTCAGGCACTATCCTTGCAGAAGTGTTTCATTATTATTTCTCCGTGCAAAGTTAGTAAAAAAAAAGCGAAAAAAGCGCACCAAACCACAAAAAAGATTTCGCTGATTTGCAATAGCAACACCATCGCGCTGTAATCGCATTGCTTTTACACCGTAATCAGATAGCTTTTACCATGCAATCAGATAGCGATTACAGCATAATCAGACAGCGATTACGCTGCCGTGTCTATCAACATGTTTTTCAAACGAATAAGTAGGTGTGCATAATTATTTTTATATGTGGGTTCTATTATTCCGTCGAAAATTTTGCAAGAAAACAAGAAAAGATTTGCAGATATGAAAAATAATATGTAATTTTGCTCAGGATTATTTTTTATCGTAAATCAAACAACATATCAATTTCTTATACCTTATGAAACAAAAACTATTTTCAATGTTCCTCGCAGTCGTATGTCTTATTGTGGGGACAACAACAGGAAGAGCAGCGGCAGTGGCTTTCTTCTCTACGGAGGCGACAGCTCAGCTCTCAGTTTCTGCTTCTACTACTGACATGGAGATTACCTCCGATAATGCTACAGTGACGGGCGGAACGATGTACGTAACTAATGGGCAATCGACTGCCAAGGATTTGATTTCTTCTAATTCATCTGCTGTGCGTTTTACCTTTACTAATAACAACACGTTTTTCAAGGTCGTATTGGATGAAGCATTGCGTGAAGGAGATGTAGTAAGGGTAAACCTTCTGGGCGGTACCAAAGATGGTGCTTGGAAAGGTATTTGGCTCTCTACGCAGAGTTCACGTCCTAATACTGCTCCAGATTCCATAACGACAACTAATACGTCATACACAGACCTTACATATACTATTTCAGCGGGTGATGAACTTGTTGGTGCCACAACGTTTTATATTTATCGTTCCGCAGGTGCTACAACATATCTCACGTCTATGAGTATTACGAGAGAGGTAGATGTAGCTCCAATAATCACAACTGACTTATCATCTACGGCCTTTGTGGGCATAGGTTCAGCTAACACTTTCTCTATTGTGGCTACTGATGCCACCTCATACCAATGGTATAAGGCTACAAGCGCAACAGCAAATGTTGGGAGTGACACATCCATCGAGGGTGCAACCTCTGCATCTTATTCTTATACAGCTTCTGCAGAAGGTACAGAATATATTTACTGTGTAGCTTCCAATGCGTATGGCAGTACGGTTTCTACAGTATGTGCGGTTACAGCAAGTGAGTTTATTCCTGTAACCTTTGGTCTCACCCGTCCGTTGACTGCGCCAGCCACGGAAGGTGGTAAGGGAACTATGGGCGCAAACGTATGGAATACTGCTAATGACTTAATAGCCCTGTCTGAAATACATGGTTCAGACATATCCATAGACGGGCAATCACGTGATTACGTCATAGGTGGTGTAACCTATTCATCTAATTACAACTATAAGAAGAGCACTAATACATCAACGTTTGCAGAGACCCATTATATGGGATATAGCTTTGTAGTGCCAGACGCAAAGAAGCTGAATGTAACACAGATAAATGCTCGTCTGTCAGATGCCAGCAACGCTACATGGACGTGGAAGATAAGTGTTCAAAACAGTGAAGGTACAGTTTTATGGGAATCTGGTAACAGAACTACATCTGGTAATTCTACAACAACAGCAACTATCAGTGACAATGCATTAGCAACTGCGCTTGAGGGGCTCAGCAGCGGTACGTATTTTGCGAAGATATATTATTATCAGGGAGGTACCACAAAATGCGCTACCATCGACCTGACGTTTACTGGTAATCTGTCAGATGCAGACCCCGAAGTGGCAAATGTAACGATACCAGAGACTGCCAGTGCTATACTTAACGAGTCAAACACCATAACATCTACGGTAAATGCTTATCCAGCCGTGACAGCATATCAGTGGTATTCATGTGACGCCAATGGTGAGAATGCTACAGAAGTAGAGGGCGCAACAACTTCGACCCTGACTTTCACACCATCAACAGAAGGAACAATATATTATTATCTCGCAGCAACCAATGAGGCTGGTACAGCCAATTCTAATGTTTGCGCTGTAACAGTTGTGGCAGAAGCATTGTTCTCTGACTTCTCGGCTATCCTGAATAATCAGACTGGTTCTCTGTTGACATCTGCAGAGCAAGTTCAGAACACAGCAGTAAACTTTGGTATAGCAGTAGATGGAGAGGGTAACACCATACGTGTAGCAACCGACTCACCTCTGGCATTTGCTACAGTCAGCGGTGCTTACCATAGTGACCACGGTATGACAGGTCTTTCTGTTACTACAAAGGTATCAGGAAACGTCAAGATATCTGTGGGTGAGTGTACTTTCAGCGGCAACGTAATTACAGTAAAGAATGCAGATAATCAAATCGTAGCTTCAATAACTCCTGTGATGGATTGCTGGAAGAACGATCACTCAAAGGTAGCCGTGCTTTACTACGAAGGCGGGGCTACTACCCTGACGATTTCAGGCATGGCATATTGTCCATACATAGCAGTAGAGGCGGTGGAGACAGTGCCTGCACTTTATACCATCAAATACTATAATGGTTCAGAGTTGGTTAAGACCTCTGAGGTTTATGAAGGAACTACTCTCGGCAGTCTTCCTGCTAATCAGACAGCACCAGAGGGTCAGTATTTCATTGGTTGGTACACAGCAACAGATGGCACAGGTACTCCTGCGACAGTTGGAACTATTCCTACAGGAGACACTAATTATTACGCAAACTTCGTTACGCTTACACAGTCAAACGGCTATGTAGTTGTAGATAATAGCAGAACAGACCGTAAGAACGGTGAAAACCTGCTTGGAGCTTTGGCTTACGCAAATGCTAACTCATCAGCAAACAATCCTGTTAAGATATTCCTGCCAAACGGTACTTATGACCTTGGCGATGCTGCCGAAACAACGAAACTGACAGGTTCATACATCTCTCTCATCGGTGAGAGCCTTGAAGGCACTATCATAAGGAATACTCCTGTTCAGGAAGGACTTGGCACCGCTACACTCCTTTATAATAAAGGTGAATACAACTATCTGCAGGATATTACTCTGCACAACAACTATCCATATGGCAATTCAACAGGTCGTGCAGCAAGCTTGAAGGATGAAGGTAACTATACCATCTGTAAGAATGTATGGCTCTACTCTCATCAGGATACCTACTACAGCCACAGAGACCATTCTAAATTCTACTTCAACGGTGGCAAGATTTCTGGTTGTGTGGACTATATGTGTGGACAGAGTTGTGTATATTTCGATGGTGTGACGCTTTCTAACGATAATCGTGACACATACATGACTGCAAACTCAGAACTCTACGTATTCAACAACTGTGTGGTAGAGAATGGCGGCAGCACATATAAATATGGTCGTGCATGGAGTACTACAGCAAACTTCGGTGACCCAGTCTGCGTATTCCTCAACACTACGCTGAAAGATAACGGCAGTAATATGGCTTCATCTCGTTGGATGCTTAGCGGACTTAATACAGACTATGCCGTTGCAGGTGAGTATGGTACGAAGAATGCAGAAGGTACAGATATCACACCAGCTTCAAACAACGTGACATTCACAAAGAAAAATACAACGCTCAATACTATTCTGACAGCCGAGCAGGCAGCAGTTTACACCATAGAGTACACATTGGGTGACTGGGCTGCTACAGCACAGGCAGATGCAGAGCAGGCAGAAGTAAGCAATGTGGTGCTTAATGGCAATACACTTACATGGGATGGTTCTTCTGATGCATACCTCATTGAGAAGAATGGAGAGTTCGTGGCACTTACCTCTGAAACATCATATACCGTTGAAGATGGCGCGACATACACTGTTCGTGCTGCTAACGGACGCGGAGGATTCGGTGAGGCAGTAGAAAACACTGCTGCTGCACATCTCATCCTCACCACTACTCAGAATATGGCGGGTTACAAGTCTTTCTATGATGCAGACAAGTCTTATACGCTGGATGAGAATACAACGGCTTATGTTGCTATCAAGAAAAAGGATAATCTCATCAGTCTGAGAAAGATAGCAGTCGTACCTGCAAATACTCCGGTAATCCTCAAGACCACTGGCTTGGCTGCAGAACCAAGAAGCGATGCTGCTTACTATCAGATGACTCTGACTGCTAGTGATGAAGAACTTGCTGTGAACACTGGTGGCAACCTCCTTGCTGTTACTACAGGTGCTGGCGAAGACCTCAACGTATATCGACTCGGCTACAAGGCTGGCGAAGACTACGGCGTTGGCTTCTACACATGGACTGTGACAGGAAACACAACAGCAGGCATCGTTTATATCAACATCAACAACGACGGAGGAGCCAGTGCAGCAAAGCTTGGCTTCACTTTTGAGAATGAAGAAGAGGAGACACCTACTGCCATCAACAGCATAAGCGAAGATAACACCGAAACAGAGGACGCAGCCTACAATATGGCAGGTCAGCGTATAAATCCTACAGCCAAAGGACTCGTAATAAAGCGTAACGGTAAGTTTATTAACCAATAAAAACAGAACAAAAATGTTAAAGAGATTATATACCGTGCCTACCATAAAGATTGTAAAGATTAAGGCACATCCAATACTCGCAGGCTCATTGCAAACTTACGACACAGATGCAGACGAGTATGGAGCCAAGAGCGGAGTGGTACTCTTCAACGACGAAGAACCTGAAGAAACAAGCGTATGGTGACAACACACTATATATAATATTATAACCATATATACAAATAAAGAGAACAACCACATCACACCGATGATGTGGTTGTCTTTTTTCTTCATTAAACAGAGCTTTTAAAAAAGAAATATTGATAAATGCTGACAAAATGAAAGAAAATAGAAAAGAAAAGTGACAAAAGTTTTCGTAATTCAAAGTTTTTTAGTAATTTTGCATTTCAATAAGAATAGAAAGTAATTGTATTATGGGAAAACTATCAAGCAGACTTAACAGATTACAGCCCTCAGCAACGCTCGCCATGTCACAGAAGAGCAGCGAGATGAAGGCTCAGGGCATTGACGTAATAAACCTCAGCGTCGGAGAACCAGACTTCAACACTCCCGACCACATCAAGACATCTGCCAAGCAGGCTATCGATGACAACTGGTCACGCTACTCTCCAGTGCCAGGCTATGCCGACCTGCGTGAGGCTGTCGTAGCAAAACTAAAGAATGAGAATGGTCTCGACTACAAGACAAGCGAAATCCTCGTAAGCAACGGTGCTAAGCAGGCTGTATGCAATGCTATCATGGCATTGGTTGACGACGGCGAAGAGGTCATCGTGCCTACACCTTACTGGGTATCTTACCCACAGATGGTACTTCTTGCCGGAGGCACACCTATTCACATTCCTGCAGGCTTCGACCAAAACTTCAAGATTACACCAGAGCAGCTGGAAGCAGCAATCACTCCTAAGACACGTATGCTCATCCTCTGTTCACCAAGCAACCCAACTGGCTCGGTATATTCGAAGGAAGAGCTCGAAGGACTTGCCAATGTAATAAAGAAACACCCTGACATGTACGTGCTGGCAGACGAAATCTATGAGCACATCAACTACGTGGGCAAGCATGAGTCGATAGCACAGTTCCCAGGCATGAAGGAGCAGTCTATTATAATAAACGGTGTAAGTAAAGCCTACGCCATGACAGGCTGGCGCATTGGTTACATGGCTGCACCAGAATGGATTGTCAAGGGATGCAACAAGCTGCAGGGACAATACACCTCTGGTCCATGCTCTGTATCACAGAAGGCTGCAACAATCGCCTACACCGCTTCACAGGAGTGCGTGGAGGATATGCGCAAGGCTTTTGAGCGTCGTCGCGACCTCATCGTTTCACTCGTAAGAGAGATACCAGGACTCGAGGTCAATGTTCCAGACGGAGCATTCTACGTGTTCCCTAAGTGTAAGAGCTACCTCGGCAAGACTGACGGTAAGCGCGTAATAAAGGATACAAACGACTTTGCAATGTACCTGCTTGAGGAAGGACACGTGGCTACCGTGGGAGGCGATGCCTTCGGTGATCCAGAGTGCTTCCGCATGAGCTACGCTACCAGCGACGACAATATTCGCGAGGCTATGCGCCGCATAAAAGAATGCTGTGCAAAACTGAAATAATGAAATAACACGCGAACTACATAATAATGTTTGATTAAACATATTTTCAACTCGGGGGACTATCAACAGTCCCCCTCTTTTCATGATATGCATATTTCTTGAAAAAAAAAATGTTAAAAGTATTAAAATCATTCTTTAATTCAATGAAAATTGTTACCTTTGTGATTGAAAAACAAACTTAACAATGTTTTTACAGCCTTAAACCACCTTATCTTTACGAAAAATACAAATAAAACTATTAACAAATTCATTAATTAATAATCACAAAAACCAAACTAAATTATGGCAACTACAAAATCAGCCGACGCTAAGAAGTCACAGGGCTTCCAGGGCGTAAGACACGCAATTATCATTATTGCATTCGCATTCGCAGTTGGTATCTGCTTCTATCTGTTCTTCTTGGGTTCACCAAGCAACTTCGCTAACGGCGACGCAGCTAACGGTCATCCTCTGAACATGCTCGGTACAGTGTATAAAGGTGGATGGGTTGTGCCTATCATTCTGGGTCTGCTCTGTACCGTTATCGCAATGTCAGTAGAGCGTATCATCGCTATCTCTGCTTGCTCAGGTAAGGGTAACGTTACAAAGTTCACAGAGAACGTGAAGAAGGCTCTCAAGAACGGTGACATCGACAAGGCCGAGGAGCTCTGCAACAAGCAGCGCGGTTCAGTAGCTAACGTCGTTCTCGCTGACCTGAAGTCTTATCGCGAGATGGAGAAGGTTTCTATCAAGCTGAAGGAGAAGGTGGCTACCATCCAGAACGCTCATGAGGAGGCAACCGCACTTGAGATGCCAACCATGACCATGAACCTGCCTATCATCGCTACCATCGTAACACTGGGTACTCTTACCGCTCTGTTCGGAACCGTGCTTGGTATGATACGTTCATTCGCCGCTCTTGCTGCTGGTGGTGGTGCAGACTCTATGGCTCTGTCAACTGGTATCTCTGAGGCCCTCGTTAACACCGCTTCTGGTATCGCAACATCTTGGGTATCTGTAGTAGCATATAACTACTTTACCAACAAGATCGACAAGCTCACATTCGCAATGGACGAGATTGGTTACACCATCGCACACACCTACGAAGACAAGCACCCAGAAGCTTAATCTTTTACTAACCCTTTAAAATTTTATTCA
>CAMNCV010000088.1 GCA_946534585.1 uncultured Prevotellaceae bacterium | reverse complement strand
GGATGTGTATGGATTGGCGTTGATGATAAAGGAGTGGTATTGTTTAACCCTTCTACAGAGACGTTCAAAGATATAGAAATAGGCTATAAGGATTGTGACATCCATTCTTTTGCCGAAGACAAAGACGGACGTGTATGGATAGGCAGCGAGTTTGGGGTATATTCATACAAACAGGGGGAAGGTGTAAGAAACGAGAAATTAGTAAACAAGTTAACAGGTAACGCTATCGTCACGTCTTTTCTGTGGTTGAAAGACAATGTAATGTTTGTCAGCACACATGGTTTGGGAGCCTATGTTATCAACCTAACTACTGGCGCTTGTAAAAGCATACGCATAAAAGACGGATTACCTTCAGACCGTGTGAGCAGTGCAACCGCAGATGGTAAGGGGGGATTGTGGCTCGCCACCCATGAAGGACTGGTACATGTAGCTAACGCGTTGACACTAAAGGGACTTACTGTATATAACATAGATAACGGGTTGGCTGACAACCATACGACATCAGTAATGACTGACAAAATTGGCAGAGTGTGGGTCGGTACTTATTCTGGAGTAGCATGTCTTGACAGTTCTACAGGACGCATATCCAATTACAACCACAAAGACACTGGGCATCCATGCGCTTTTATTACCAGGCCTTCTAAATGTAATGATGGCTATTTCTATTTTTGTACAGCTTCAGGAATGATGCGCTTTAATCCGATGACATTCACCGGAAACCAAAAAGCATCGCCTGCACAGATAATATCATGCGAAGCATATTCTCCTGTTGGCAACGATGACACAAGGATATCACCGTTGCTGCAAGGTAAAAACGGCTTTGTCACCACATCATATAAACAGAATACGTTGAGATTTACATTCTGTGTACGAAACTACGCACAGGAAAACAGCGTAGAGTATTCATATATGATGAAGGGAATGGACGACAAATGGTATTACATAGGTGATGATAACGACGTAGTATTCCGCGGCTTACGCCCTGGACATTACACTTTTGTATTACGTGCAAAACTAAAAAGCCAAGACTGGGAGAATGCCTCTATAACCCAGATGAACATCTATATAAAACCTCCTTTCTGGCAGACATGGTGGGCTTATATACTTTATGCCTTGTTATTTGTCACAATAGTGATTATATCCATACGTTCATATAAACGCAGACTAGCATTGCGAAATTCTTTGGATTTAGAGAAACGGGAAAATCTACACCGCCAACAACTGAATGAAGAGCGATTGCATTTCTTTACCAATATCACTCATGAGCTACGTACTCCGCTGACCTTAATTCTTGGTCCGCTTGAAGATCTATTAAGCGACAGTCATCTGACACAACAAAGCAAAAGGAAGGTGACCATGATACACAAGAATGCAGAAAGGCTGAAGGATCTTATTAACGGAATTCTTGAATTCAGGAAAACCGAGACACAGAACCGCAAACTTACCGTTGCTCGCGGAGATATCGGAGCGTTTGTCAAAGAGATCTGCCTGAACTACAAAGAACTTTATAATAACCCTAAGGTTCTGTTTACTTATAGTATTGAACAACCTTTACAGAAAATATATTTTGACTCAGAGGTTGTAACTACCATTCTTTATAATTTCCTGTCAAATGCTATAAAATATACAGAACAAGGAACGATACAGACTAAAGTATGGCAAGATAACAATAAGATATTAATTGCTGTACAAGATACAGGGTATGGCATAAGTAAGGAAGCACTACCTCATATCTTTGATAGATATTACCAGGCAGATGGAAAGCATCAAGCCTCTGGAACTGGTATCGGCCTGGCATTAGTTAAGGCCTTGGCAGACTTGCACAATGCAACACTCAGCGTAGAAAGCAGCGAAGGAAAAGGTAGTACTTTTACTTTGGCTTTTGAAACAGAAAACACATATCCTACAGCCCTACACAAAGAAGACACTATACATGATTTGAATAAAGAGATAAAAGATATTAATGATAACGAGCAAATAGAGGATGACCTCATCCCTACCCTGCTTATTGTTGAGGATAATTCTGATATACGCGAGTATATAGCTGATTCCTTCTCCGAAGATTTCCGGATTCTACAAGCGGTCAACGGTGAGGAAGGATTACAATGTGCTATAAGTAATATACCTGACATTATAGTAAGTGACATAATGATGCCAAAAATGAATGGTATAGATATGACACGTATATTAAAGGAGGACATTCGTACAAGTCATATTCCTATTATCCTGCTTACTGCAAAAGATACAGATGATGACAAAGAGGAAGGATATGAATGTGGTGCCAACTCTTACCTGACGAAACCGTTTACTGCCAAATTACTGGGAAGCCGCATACATAATCTACTCAATGCGCAAAGAAGGTTGGCTGAACAAATAAGAGAAAAATATGGAAATGGTATAAAGCCTAAGAATGTTGAAAGTACAGATAATGCTATTGGCTCTGATAACAACATAAAAGAAACGCTGAGCAAACTAGATCGCGATTTCCTGCAGCGTCTTGACGATGTCATTAGCAACAATCTAAAAAGTAATGACCTAGACTTGCCATTCGTTACCAGCCAAATGGCGATGAGTCATAGTACTTTCTATCGTAAGGTGAAAGCTTTGACAGGTATGACAGCTAAGGAGTATATACGCAAGTCAAG